>JBLIDR010000250.1:0-4393 GCA_047632655.1 Francisellaceae bacterium
AAGCTGAAAAGCGATCCACCCATGTTTGACCTGAAATATCGCCAAGCCCAACAACTGTTTCCGTATAAGTAAATAGCGAATAAAAATTGGTAAAAAAGAATGCTGAAATAGATATTAATAGCAGTAAGGTTTGACCAAAAAGATAAAAGTTACTTTTGGGTGTTGCACTAAATATGTATAGCATTTGGGGATTAGCAAACCAGAAAGTACTGCGCTTTGCAAAAACATAACCGCTTTCATGTTTGTTCAACTCTATGGGGGTGCTTATTTTGTGCTCTGCGGGTTTTACTTCTTCGGTAAATGATTCGTTATTTATGGTACTGCTATAAGTCAAAACTTAAATCCCTTTATTATTTTTCCTGCTGGTAATGATAACAATGTGGTGTTAGTTTGACAATAGTAGGGTACTTATAAAAATCAGCAGCGATTCGTCATATTGAATGGCCCCTGATTTAGGGTGAGGGAGTTGATGTATCCTCATACCCTTCAATTTGAAAGTAAAAACCGAGACATAAGTCTCGGTTTATTATGTCGGCTATTTTTGATTTTTATGTTCTGCCTCAGCAACATCAAGTAAGTGATCACGGAATAAATTAATTTTATTCGTAACTTTCTCTGCGGCATTTTCTGCACTTATCTCTAAATCAAGCGCGTCAGGTTGGCTGTTTGGTGACTACCTGTTTTCTGTTAAAATATCGCTGTCAGAGATTACGTGAAACTCAATAAAGTATTTACCCACACTGATATCATTTTTGTTTTCAGCAGTAAAAATACATATCGAGTACAATTAGCAGGTAATAGATCCCATTGCCAACGCTCCAAAACATTAAATGAAAAGCGTCAATGAGTATTATTCTCTGTTGGCAACCAGTCATAAAAATTTAGATCTAATGTATTAATAATTTGATCAATTGTTGGTAGCAAGCGCTGATAATAAGCGTCTAATAGACGATGAGCGGTGCGTATTTGAAAGACCAAAGAGCCATCGAACAAAGTTATTAATTATTCATCGATGCTTTAGTTGATTTTTATCTTAACTCTTGAGTTATTTAAGCTTTTATCTCATTTCCTCAAGGGGTAATATTCACAGTACTTATTTAATATTAAAAGGATGTTTGAAGTTGAAGTGTTCAGGGATAATTAAGAAAATCCTCCTTGCTGAAGGTTTTGGATTTATAAAACAGGAAAACAATAAACCTGACGTGTTTTTCCATAAAAGCAAAAATTCACTTTTCCCAAACTTAAAAAAGGGGGATTTGGTTGAGTTTGATGAAGTGTCATCCAAAAAAGGTATGGCTGCAGAAAACATTTCAATCGCAGAAAAAATAGTAATTCAACGACCAGTGAAGTCATTTATTTACACCAAGGAGTATAACCCTAAGTTCGGGAAGGCCCTCTACAGGACTTATATAGAAACCCCTTGGTTTAATAACCCGAACGAAGGAAGGGAGTATCTAGAAAAAGCTGCAAAGAATACTGGATGTAACGCTGTTCTTAATTTGAAATGCATTAAAGAGGCACGTTCTAAAGGAGGTAATCATGTTGGAACCTTTCATAGTTTTACTGCAGACCTGAGCACCGTGGTCGAAGATCATAATACCGCAAAGAGCGACCACTCTATTTTTGAAAAAAAAAGTGTTAATAAAGGCTCTCAGATGGTATTGCAGAGAACGAAAAATGTTGCAGCTCAAAGCTTCGCCGACAAGGAAAAACAAGACCGTTCGTACGGTGGATATATTGCTTTAGGTTTAATCGCTTTATTATTTTTGTTATCGCTTTGATAAACAAATGGACGTTATGAATCGAATTTCCCGTAGAAAGTCACTAATTGTCTAGGTCATTCACGGCCTAGACTTTATGCTGTTCAATGCTTTTGATACATTCGCGAATATTAAATCTCATTACAAAGCAGCATACATTGACCGTTCCCTAGTTTTCCCATATTCTCTCAATTGTCAGCTTTTAATAAATAGATGTCATTGTTCGAATAGTTAACTTCCCTGTATGGTAAACACCACAGGCGGTGAATATGAAGTTCAAAATACACTACGCAAAGCTTTACTCAAGTACAAGTTACATAAAGACCAAGTGCTGTTTGATAGGGCTTATGGTTATATAAAGGGATATTACAAGTGACAGTTAAAGTTTCACACATCACCCATATCGACAATTTAGTCAGTATTTTAGACCAAGGTTGTTTGTGGTCAGATAATAAACGTATTGAGTTAGGTTTAGCTAATCAGAATATTGGTTATAATCATATTAAAGCTCGCCGATTGGTCCGCACAGTGAATGTAGCTGCTGGTGGAACCATTGGACAGTATGTTCCATTTAACTTTTGTCCCCGTTCCGTCATGCTTTTTGTTATTCATCGCGGACATGATGATTTTCAAGGAGGACAAGATCGAGTGCTACACTTAATAAGTAATATTGATACAATTAGATTAACTAATGAACATTGCTTTTTTACCGATATTCACGCTGATTTAGATTATGCCGAGCAAATTGATGATTTTAGTCGTATTGATGAGTTAGATATTAATCGAATAATTAAAGAGCGATACTGGTCAGATTTTAAAGAAGAGAAGCAAGCTGAATTTTTAGCTTTTGATTCAGTGCAATGGCAAACTATTCAACAGATAGGCGTAAAAACACAAGCCATTGCTGATGAAGTTACAGCATTATTATTGACTACGCAGCACAAGCCAGATGTTATTGTTAAGCCCGAGTGGTACTACTAGAGATTATTATGATTACTTATCAACAAGGTAATATTTTACACGATCAATCTGATGCCATTATTAACACCGTTAATACTGTAGGTGTTATGGGTAAAGGGCTGGCGTTACAGTTTAAAAAAGCTTTTCCTGATAACTTTAAAGAATATAAGAAAGCTTGTGATGATAAATCTATGGTCACTGGTCAGGTATTATCAGTTCCATTAAACTCGATGAGCCCACCATTTTATATTATAAATTTTCCAACTAAAGCACATTGGAAAGGGAAGTCTACCCTGGAATATATTGAACAAGGTTTAAATAGCTTAAAAACTGAAGTTAAACGGTTAAACCTTAAATCAATTGCTATTCCTGCGCTAGGGAGTGGTTTAGGGGGATTACCTTGGCAAGAAGTAGAGCAACTAATACAAAGCTCATTAGCTGAGTTGCCTGATGTAAATTGGCAGCTATATCCACCACAACAACCACCTGCAGCTGAAGCAATGCCCAATAATACTCAGCGCCCTCAAATGACCATAGGTAGAGCTGCTGTTATTGGCTTAATAGATCGTTACGTATCAACAGGTTTTGACTATCGTTTATCGTTATTAGAAGTACAAAAACTGGTTTATTTTTTAACAGCTATTGGCGAACCTTTAAATAAAGTTGTTTTTCAAAAGCATCATTTTGGTCCTTATGCTGATGTATTGCGTCATGTTTTAGATAAGATGGAAGGGCATTTTATCAGTGGTTATGCTGATGGCTTAAATAAGCCTGAAACCCCTATTGAATTGAAAGATGATGCTGCAAAGGAAGCCTTGAGCTATTTGGAAGCGCATCAAGAAACTAAGCAACGGTTTGATAAAGTCGCTAAGCTTATTGAGGGCTTTGAATCTCAAAATGGCATGGAATTACTGTCTACAGTTCATTGGGTTGCAACACAAGAATCAGAACATGAAGTATTAACAAGCGAGAGTTTAATTGAAAAGGTTCATAACTGGAATTACCGAAAATATCAAATGAAACCTGCTCATATTCTAGCCGCTTGGAATCGATTGAAAGAACAAAATTGGCTAGGGAATAAAGCGCCAGCTATTTAATGTCATTTAACTATGTTTAGTTAAAATAGAGTTAATACTGCGCCAGCCAATTTTTTAGTGTCAGTATAACTTTGTCTGCTGTTGATACGGTCAAAGTTCCATAATCCAATTGATTATGTTACAACGTGTTGATATATCTATATTTTACCTGTAAATCACTGATAACCCAACGGATGATTGTGTGTGCATCACACTGTGCATCATGATAGTTTGATGATGTTTTTAATCTTTATTTATCAATACCTTACTAATGAGGGCTCATAATCGTGCCAGGAGAATAGTAGCTTGGTTTGTTGTATTTTGATTTGAAGTACTTTGTTTCATTTTATCCATTTAAAACAATCTATTAGTTTTTATTTTGTTAGCTAATGTATCTTTTTATACTTTACTGTTAGCTAGTGTTTTATCTTGTTTGTGTACACATTATGTCGATAAGTAATTCAAAATTAAAATCTTTATTAAACAAACCACAGTTAAAAAGGTTTGAGTTAACCGATCGTGATGGTTTAGGTGCTCGTGTCACACAAACAGGCTCTATCTCATTTCAATATCGTTACAGATTTCAGGCTATCCCTA
>JBLIDR010000251.1:0-4363 GCA_047632655.1 Francisellaceae bacterium
AGGTAATTGTAATTTTTGCAAAAGAACTTCAGCATGTCCGGGTAATTTTTCTAGGGCATTAAGTCCTTCTTTAGGGTGAACAAAGCTTACTAATTCAATTTTTTCAAATTGATGTTGACGAATCATACCTTTAGTATCTCGACCATATGACCCAGCTTCACTTCTAAAGCATGGCGTATGGCTCACTAATTGAATGGGTAATCTCTCATCATTAACAATTTCATCGCGAAATAAATTGGCTAACGGAACTTCAGCTGTTGGAATTAAATAATATTCTTGTGATGTGTTTTCAGATTTTAAAGCAAATAAATCCTCAGAAAATTTAGGTAGTTGACCTGTACCGTATAAACTATCTTGATTCACAATATAAGGCACATAAATTTCATGATAATGATGCTCAAAGGCATGAGTGTCTAACATGAATTGTATTAAGGCCCTATGGAGTCGTACCATGCTACCATGCATTACTACAAAGCGACTACCCGTTAATTTTGCCGCGGCATTAAAATCTATTCTTTTTGTTAATTCACCAATTTCAACATGGTCACGGACAGGAAAATCAAAAGTTGGTATTTCACCTTCACGGCGAATTTCCACATTATCTGATTCATCTTTACCCACAGGAACAGATTTACTAGGAATGTTTGGCATATCTAGCATTAAGTCTTTAATTTTAGTTTGAAGATCTTTCAATTGTTCTTCATTTTCTTTGTGTTGATTACCAATTTGCGCCACTTTTCTCATGACTTCAGCGGCATCACCACCTTTGGATTTTATCTTACCAATTTCCTTGGCATAAGCATTTCTTTCAGTTTGAAGAGCCTGAGTTTTTGCTTGAAGTACTTTGCGCTCTTGTTCTAAATTGTTGAATAGATCAACATCTAATATATACCCACGTTTTTTTAATGATTTAGCGACAGCGTTAATATCATCCCTGAGTTTTTTTATGTCTAACATTTCTAGTCCTTGACTTCAAATATGGGTTTGCCACTCATTTCTGGTGGTTGTTCTAAGCCCATCAATTTTAACATGGTTGGAGCAATATCTGAAAGAGCTCCATGCTCATGAATTACATTTGAATTTCTGCCAAAATAGATTAATGGAACAGGATTAGTTGTATGTGCAGTGTGAGCTTCACCCGTTATTGGATCTGTCATTAAGTCAGAGTTACCGTGATCAGCAGTAATTAACATTTCACCACCACTTTCTTTTAATGTATCAACAAGACGCCCAAGACAAAAATCTAGAGCCTCAATCGCCTTGACAGCAGCAGGGAAGTTACCAGTGTGGCCGACCATGTCAGAATTGGCGTAGTTGCAAATAATGGCATCATATTTTTTGGAACTAATGGCAGCGGTTAGTTTGTCGGTTAATTCATAGGCGCTCATTTCAGGTTGTAGATCATAAGTCGGAACATTTGGTGATTGAATTAAAATTCTATCTTCACCATCAAAAGGTTTTTCAATGCCTCCATTAAAGAAAAAAGTGACATGGGCATATTTTTCAGTCTCTGAAATACGTAATTGTTTTAATCCTTTATTTGACAAATATTCACCGAATGTATTGCTTAACTTTTTAGATCTGAAAGCAACGGGTGATTTAAAGTCAGCTGAATATTCGGTCAGCATCACAAAGTTGATTTTTGGTTGTCTGGTTAATTCAAAACAATCAAAGTCATTAAAAGTAAAAGTTTGAGACAACGAACGTGCTCTATCTGCTCTAAAGTTCATATAAATTAAGGTATCGCCATCTTCTATTTTAATTGCTGATTTATCTTTTGGAGTAATGAGTGTCGGTTTAACAAATTCATCAGATTCCTTGCGCTCATATGCCGCCATCAATCCCTCAATGGGATTTTCATAATGGTAATCAGCTTTAGCTTCAGTAATTAGGTTATATGCAAGCTCTGTTCTTTCCCAACGATTGTCACGATCCATAGCATAATAACGCCCACACATGCTGGCAATTCTGCCAGCATTAAGTTGACTTAGCTTTTCTTCTATTTTTTCTAAAGAAGGTTTTGCACTTTTTGGCGGCATATCACGACCATCTAAAAAGGCATGAAAATAAATTTCCTGAGCACCTTTTTTGTGTGCTAACGCTATCATTGCTAAAATATGATTTTCATGGCAATGAACACCTCCTGGAGAGGCTAAACCCATAATATGAATGGCTTTATCTTGCGTTATAGATTTTTCTATTGCTTCACACAAAACTGGATTTTCGAAAAAATCTCCGTCTTTTATTGCTTTATCAATACGGGTTAATTCTTGGTAGACAACCCTACCTGAACCAATGTTAACATGCCCTACTTCAGAGTTACCCATTTGTCCTTGAGGTAAGCCAACCATTAAGCCAGAGGCATCAACTAAGGTATGTGAATATGTATTCCATAAATTATCGAAGTTGGGTTTATGTGCATTATTAATGGCGTTATCTTTATCATCTTCCCGATAACCCCAGCCATCGAGTATGACTAGTACTAGTGGTTTTATTTGCATGTTGCTTCAGACCTTTTCGTTGATTTTACGACTTATGTATCATTGTAGGATCTAAGTTATAAAAATACTACTGACTTGCTTTTGAGATAATATATTTTATTTTTATTGATGATTTATTTAATTTGGATAATAATCTACTTATCTTTAGACGTGATGAATCTATGTGTGTAGTAAAATCAAATAGGAAGGGTTAACGTAATGCAACTTTCATATCGTTATTTAATATTTATACCAATGCTTTTGCAAGCTTCCTATTGGGGAATGATGAAAGTAGCCTTGCCAATTTTGCCAAGTTTACCTGAGATCTTCAATACATCTGATCATACTGTTCAAATGATTGTGTCGTTATCATTTATATTATCTGGACTCTCTCCTTTGTTCTGGGGTCCTCTTATTGATGCGATGAAGTTTAAGAAATTTATAGTTTTAGTCGTGCTCTTTAGTATTGTTACCTTATTTATCACAGCCTCTGCTAAGAATATTTATATATTTGGATTTTTTTATATATCTGTTTGTATGCTGGTCTGTGCTTTATCTGTGTGCGCGCGTTCATTTCCTTTTATATATTTAGAGGAAGGTGAAAAAAGAAGGAAGTCTATCTCATTATTAATTTTTGGCGGATATACAGGCGCTTTCCTCACCCCATATTTTAGTGGGTGGGTGAGTGCAGAGTTCGGCTGGCGCTATGTCTTTGGTGTTATTTCAGTTTTATTACTTTTAATTTTTTCAATATCTTTAATGCTTAAGGATAAAGAAAATTATGGAGAAAACCGTCATTTTATTAGCAACATTAAAAATATGTTTCAGCATTTCAAAATACCTTCATTTAGAAATGGTTTAATTGTATCTGGCTCTGTAAGTATTTTAGGTCAAAGCTATTTAATTTCAATTCCATTTTGGTTATCTAGAGTGCACCAAGTTCCTTCTCAAGATGTTGCAAATTATCTTTTACCAATGTTACTTCCTGGCATGATTTTACCATTTTTTTTCCCGTATATTATGCGTAAATTTTCAGATAAATTTCTAATGCACGGTTGTTTATTTATATTAATTACAGCTGGGTTTTTATGTTTTATTTTATATTTAATTAACGACATCCCTCTTTGGGCTTGGGTAATTCCAGGCGTATTATTAAATATAACGGCAGTTGGAATCTTTCCAATCTTATCAATCAATATGTTTAGAGATATTACTAAAAATATTAGTGCAGCTTCAGGATTTACATCTTTAGTAGCATATTTATCTGGTGGCATTGGCATGTATATTTCAATCTATATTTCGCTGGATACCTTTTATCTGGAGTGTATTTTTATTCTTTTGATGTCTTTAATTTTTTATTTATGTATAAGATCTAAAGTTTATACGTAATATCTTTACATCAAATTATGATAAGCTAAAAAAATTGGTTAAACTAATGGTAGAATTCAAAAGTGTGAAATCAAGTTTTGCTGTATTTACCAATTAGAATAAACTGAGGGTTATTAAAATAATGAGCCTGTGTTGTGGACAGACAACTGTATCTATAGCATAAGTTCTCCACCGATGATTCATGATTTATAAAGTATAATTCTTTTTAACCTGCAGCACTTTAGATTCATTATAAATCCGCAAAATATAGATATAAATAATACAGGAACTATGGAATGCAAAATTATAATAAAACTTGGGTATTTGATTTAGCTTTTTTAAGCTTATTTTTAATTGTATTTTTCCTATTGTTTGTCGGGGGGCATCAATTAATTTCACCTGATGAAACGCGTTATACTGGAATTGCCTGGGATATGTATAAATCGGGTAATTACATAACACCTAAACTAGCTGGCTCACCATTTTTAGGCAAGCCTATATTATTTTATTGGTGG
>JBLIDR010000252.1:0-4359 GCA_047632655.1 Francisellaceae bacterium
ATTGGTATGGTTCAACAGTTTGATCAGGGTGATGTCGCCCTGTTAAAAGGCGAGTCGTGGCAGAATAATAAAGGTTATGGGCTTGTTCATCGCTCACCAAATATCAAGCCAAATAAAGCTCGCTTGATACTAACATTGGATTTTGTGTAATTATTAAGAAAAATAATATTTGTTTATGCATAATCAATCTATATCCTTTATGATGATCAAATTACCATTATTTATAGTAAGTAATTATGCCTTCAATTGATGAGATGGTTTCACAGGCTGAAAAAAATTGTTCAGATAGTGGTGTGAAATTAACAGATAAACGTAAGCAAGTATTAGCGTGTTTACTTGAATCAGATATAGCACTCTCTGCTTATGAAATTATTGATGTATTACATCATAAACACCAAACAAATATTCAGGCAATGTCAATATATCGGATACTGGATTTTTTGCAGAAAGAAAACTTAGTACATAAATTACAACTAATGAATAAATATATAGCTTGCTCACATATTACTTGTAGTCATGAGCACCAATTAAGTCAGTTCCTTATTTGTGGTAAGTGCGGTCTAGTTAAAGAGATCATGATTAGTAAGGCGCTGATTAATAACTTAAAAATAACCATTGAAGATGCTGGTTATTTTTTTTCAAGCCATCAACTTGAGTTAAGTTGTTTATGCAAGAACTGCGCGGAAGATTAATGTTTAATGTGGTGTGCATATGATAGTAACACACTTACAAAAATGGTAATAATCAGTCCGACCAACATGATAAGAAACCCTTTGCGATTACGACAATTTGTAGCAAAAGGTGTATGTCTTAGTTCATAGGTTGTTGCTAAATAAAGAAATACACCTGAGGCAATACTGGTGACAGTTGCTTTAAAAATTAATGCTATTTCACCCGAAAAATATTGATGAATGATTGAACCTAAGACAATACCAGTAGGTGTGGCAATCGCAAAGCAAGTAAAGCTAATGTAAACCTGTTTGCGTGTCATCTTACTCTTTACCATTGTTAAAGCTAACGCAAATGCTGCAGAACCCTTATGAGCAATAATAGCTAAGAAAACCATCGTTGCTGATAACGTGTCACTTACCCCTAGAGCAGTGCCTAGTAGGAAAGAACAGATTCCTATCATGATTGTCATTACAATTGGAATGATAATTGAACTTGGTTCTTGATCCTGTCTGATATGATCTAGTCTATGTTCAAGTGCTAATAAGATAATAAAGGTACTAATGGCGATATAAGTTGCAACTGGATAGACCTGGTTAGGTATAATTTTCTGCCATAATGAAAATGCACTTGGTAACATGACAGTTAGAGATAAGGCCAAGAAGACTCCTGAGGTAAAAGCTTTGCCACCAGGGAAGGAGTCTTCATTCATTTTCTGATTATATTTCATCAAAGGGTAATAGCCCCCAGAAAAACTTACGAGTAAAATAAAAAATATTGAGAACCATTGAAAACCTGTCATAGAAGTTTCTTTATACCTTAAAAGTTTGCTATAATATTCTATAGACAACATTATAATGTTATGTTGTAACATATCAAGTTTTATGTACTAACTAGGGAGATAAATATGAGTGACTGTAAAAAACATGAAGGTGATCATAAACATGAACATCAAGATGGATGTGGGCATACGAAAGTAAAACATGAAGATCATGTTGACTATTTACACGATGGGCATTTGCACCATAAACATGGCGAGCATTATGATGACCATAAGATAGAAGCTTCGGATAAAAATCCAGACCAATGCAAGCCTGTATCCAAGGACTGCGATGAACACAAACATGGAGCTGATTGTGGACATGAAGCTGTTCCTCACGGAGATCATGTTGACTATATCGTTGATGGTCGTTTGCATCACCCTCACGGTGATCATTGTGATGACCATGGTCCGATTGAAACTACTGAAAATAAGAAGAAATAATTAACTTATTTCTATGCTTTTAAATCTCTGTTAGCCGAAACATATTTAAACCTTATTTCTGAAAATCTAAATAATATAAGTGTATTATTTAGATTTTATTGATTATTTACTAGTATACCGTGATCATCGGCAATTTCGATAACTAATTATCTATAAGCTATATTTGGCAGTGTTTTTGAGTATTATGTACAATCTAACTTTTTCACGACTTTGTGAAAAAACTAGTTTCTTCAAAATCAGCTGTAAATATCTAGCAATATGGGTAAACTCTATATTTAAAATTTAAAGGGCGACGATCACGGTATATTTTTGGTAATTACATAAATTATACTTGTAATAATAAATGTTATAACATAACATTTATAAAAAGCATAACTCAAGGCTATTTATGAAAAAAACACTTGCTCTTACTTTGATCATACTTGTGACTAACATCTGTTCTGCTGCAACAATAATTAAAAAAATAAATGTGGTTTCCGCTGAAAACTTTTATGGTTCTGTCGCAAGCCAAATTGGTGGTAAATACGTAAATGTCACCAGCATATTGGATAATCCGAATGGTGATCCACATCTATTTTCGACTTCTCCTAAGATTAGTATTGCCATCACTAACGCTCAAATCATTATCTTTAATGGCGTTAGTTATGATACTTGGATGAGTAATCTAATTAACAGTCAGCCGAACAATAAAAAATTAGCCATCATCAATGTTGGTCGCCTTATGGGGGTTAAAGATGGTGCTAATCCACACATCTGGTATCAACCTAATACTTTCCCTACTTTTGCTAAGACAATGACAGAAAAGCTCATTCAGATTGAAAATTCACCAGAAGCAACTGCCTATTTTAATAAAAATCTAAAAAGGTTTTTAAATGACAATCTAGCAGTTCAGAAAAAAATTACTGAATTAAAACAAAAATACCAAGGGATCCCAGTTACTGCAACAGAACCAGTTTTTGGCTATATGGCTGATGCCATTGGACTAAAAATGGAGGGATTAGACTTCCAATGGAAAATTATGAATGATGCTGAGCCAACGCCACAAATGTTGGGTCAATATGAAAATGATATTACCAGTCATAAAGTTAAAGTGTTATTTTATAATGACCAGGTCACCGACCCCACCACTCATAATATACTTAACCTTGCAAAAAAATCGGATATCCCAATTATAGGGGTATCTGAAACAATGCCAACACATGATACGGTTAATGAATGGATACTTGCTGAACTAAACGATACGCAAAAAGCCTTGGAGTTAGTTAAAAAATGATGCTGCAAGCAAAAAATCTAATCTTAGGTTACAATCAGCCCATTACTGAAGAAATTAATTTAAATATTGAAAATAATCATTGGATTGGTGTAATTGGTGATAATGGAACGGGTAAATCCACTTTTTTTAAAACAATTTTAGGCATTATTAAACCAAGGTCAGGTTCGCTCACTATTTTTGGAAAAGCAGGTGGCAAGGCAAATATCGATATTAGTTATATCCCGCAAGAGCGTGAAATAAACTTAACTGAAAACATGTCAGGCCTAACCTTAGTAAAAAATAGCTATGTAGGCTGGAAATGGGGATTACCTCTGCCAAGCAAAAGCACACATAACAATGCGATTGACTTAATCAAGCTAGTTGGGGCTGATAAATATATGCATCAAGCCTTTTATACCTTATCTGGTGGACAAAAGAAAAGAATATTTCTTGTTCAGGCATTAATTAATAACCCTAAAATGTTATTGCTTGATGAACCGCTTGCTGATCTTGATCCTAATGCTAAACAATATTTCATCAAAGCTTTACAAGCCATTCATGAAAATAAAAAAATAAGTCTATTGATTGTTTCACACGACATGCATGAGATTGCGATGCACTTAGATGGCTTTATACATTTTAAAGAGAATAGTGCACATTATTGTTTAGATATGCCCTGCATTAAGGAAGATGTTTATGTTGGAATATAGTTTTATGCAACATGCCTTTTTCTCAGGCACAATTATTGCCTTTATATGTGGGTGGATCAGTACATTTGTTATATTAAGACGAACAGCCTTCGCAGCACATGCACTTGGTCATACAAGCTTAACTGGCGCGGCAGGTGCTGTGTTGATTGGTGTATCAGGTATGACAGGTCAATTAGTCATTAATATTATCGCTGCAATTATCATTGGTATATTAGGCGATAAGGTCAAAAAAAATGATTTAGTTATTGGAATTGTTCTAACCTTTTTTTTAGGGCTAGGGGCTTATTTCTTATTTTTATACCAAGATAATTATGCTGGTGGAGTTATGTCGATTTTATTTGGAAACATCCTTGCAGTTTCCATAGATCAAATTTATACACTATGCTGGTTGACCATCATTGTTCTGGTACTACTAGTAATAGGTATGCGCCCTTTACTCTTTTCTTCTATTGATCCAGTTTTAG
>JBLIDR010000253.1:0-4350 GCA_047632655.1 Francisellaceae bacterium
AATTCAACGTCACAAATATTATCTGATCACCTCTCAAATAATTCAAATGTTAATGGTAGTGATGATGAAAAAAGCTCTAGTAGCTTAAGTAAAGATCGTCGTACTACACAAAAAGTTAAAGAGGGCATAATAAAAGATCAATATTTCAATGTAA
This sequence comes from Francisellaceae bacterium, assembly GCA_047632655.1. GTDB lineage: Bacteria > Pseudomonadota > Gammaproteobacteria > Francisellales > Francisellaceae > CAJXRW01. The sequence continues at coordinate 155 of JBLIDR010000253.1, forward strand.
GAAAAGAAATTACTTTTTAGATGGATGTTATTATATTTAGTCGCTCATGAAGTCCATTTTTTGTTGATTACTATCTACCTGCTGCTCATAGTAATTAGGTTGATTTGATTGATTGCTTTTATATGGCGCAGGAATAGCCACTGGCCCGACGTTAGTATTTACGATCATTGGCTCTACACCATTGTTGCGCATATATAAGGCTGAACCAGTTGCTATCATAGAGCTTGTGGCTGACACAGCAATGGCATCAGCTAATGGATCTGTAAACCCTGAGATTGGACAAGTGCAGATAATAATACCGTTAATTAGTAACTTTAGTTTCATTTTACCCTCAAAGGCACAAACAGTCGTTGATTATATGATAGCTGTCAAATAATTAAAATCTAGATCATATGAGCTTTGATTATCAATTTAGATGAAATATAAACTGCTACTTATTGAGTTTTAATAAATTACATCTATATTTAAATTATTCATAATAGACGCTCGTAATCAAATGAAGGGATTTTTAAAAACCACAAGGAATGTAGTAACGCTCGTAACATTATTTTCAATGCTTAGTCTGACTTCAAATGCTCTAGCTGATCAAACAATTACTAGCGGTTCATCTGATTCAATCGGTGCTGCTTTAACCCATGCGCCAATTGGTGTTATGGGCGATCATGTTCATAACCCTGGAGAATGGATGGTATCTCTACGGTATGGTCAAATGTTTATGGATAGTAATTATGACAATACTAAAAAGGTAAGTACTAATGATATTTTAGATAGTGGTTATATGGCTGCTCCGGAAAGTATGAGAACATACATGATCATGCTTGGTATGATGTACGGTGTAACTGACTATCTTACACTTATGGCCATGACTTCATATATCAAAAAAGACATGGACATGACAACGAAGATGCTTGGAAATTTCTCTACAAGCAGCGAAGGGATTAGTGATACCAAGCTAGTCGGAATGTTTCAATTAGTAGATACCTATGCCGCAAATCCTCGTAATAATTATAATTTACATTTTTCTGTTGGTGTTAGTGCTCCCACAGGTAGTATTAATCAACGTGGTGACACACCAATGGCTTCTGATGTGTTGCTTGGTTACCCGATGCAGCTCGGTTCTGGCACAGTAGATCCATTAATCGGCTTAACGTATAACTATAAATTAGAACAATGGGTTTTTGGCTCGCAAGCCAATGCAATTTTTCGCTTCTATGACAACTATAAGAATTATAGATTAGGTAATGAGTATAATATTTCAGGATGGGTTGGCAGAAATTTAGGCGACTATCTTGGATTATCCTTTCGGGTTGTCGGTAAAGCCTGGGAAAATGTTAAGGGGGCTGCTTCAGAGCTAAATCCTGCAATGTCACCAGTCAATGATCCTAATTTAAGAGGGGGAGAAAGAATTGATGCTTTTATAGGTATTAATTTGGTTCAACCTAATGGTTTGTTAAAAAATAATCGCCTAGCATTTGAATTTGGTATGCCGGTATATCAACGTTTAGACGGTCCTCAATTAGGATTGAACTATGTGTTTACATTTGGTTGGCAGTGGAGTTTTTAGTTAATACAATCACATAATAAATTGATAGGCTCTTTTAGTGATAAGATAATGTGACTATAAATATAATTTTTTCTAACGAATGGAATTCAATTGATTTATCACGAATAGAAGTTAATGAGCAAGATGGTATTATCTTTGTTAGCTTAAATAGGCCTGAAAAACTCAATTAATTTGATATGCAAATGTTTAATGAGTTAGATAGTATCAGTAAAAAGCTAAAAAAAAGACGTGATATTAGAGCAATTATTTTTCAAGGAAATGGTAGAGCATCTAGCCCACGACTGGATGTTAAGAGTATATCCTCATTTCCATTGATAATGGCGTTAATGAAATGGACTAGCTTGCTTTAGTAGCAGGACGTTTTCATCATAAATTATTTACAAATTTTAAATTTATTTAGCATTAAGAGATTTTAGAAGAACAGCTCTAATATTTTTTATTTCTATACACTGAATACGATTTATATTATGGTGTAAGCTACAAATTCACTGCGCTAATATTGCGCTCTTAATTAGGTATGGAATTAATGAATCAAAAAAAATGTGGTTATATTGCGATAGTAGGTCGTCCAAATGTTGGTAAATCAACTTTATTGAATCAAATCTTAGGTGAAAAATTAAGTATTACTTGTCGTAAACCGCAAACAACAAGACATCAAATTGTTGGTGTTAAAACAACAGAAGACACACAGTTTGTATATGTTGATACTCCAGGGATCCATTCAAATAATAAAAATGCTTTAAATTTTTATATGAACAAAGCGGCTACAAGTATTATTGATGATGTCAGTATAGTCTTGTTTTTGATTGAACCAGACAAATGGACAGATGTTGAAAAACAATTGATTGAAAGATTGGCTAAATTAAATTCATCTGTCGAGGTCATAGTTGTGATAAACAAAGATGATACGGTAAAAGATAAAAGTAATCTTTTACCTGTTATTCAAAAAATATCAGCAGTTAGTGACAGATTTGAGGTTATTCCTCTTTCGGCTAAACTAGGTAAAGGTTTGCCAGAATTAGAAAAACTAATAGAATCTAAATTACCCGAAAGTGACTTTTACTTTGAAGAAGATACGTTAACTGATCGTTCTGAAAAATTTTTAGTTTCTGAAATAATTCGTGAAAAACTGATGCGATCTTTAGGGGACGAGCTTCCTTATCAATTAACAGTTGAAGTTAACCAATTTAAATATGATGAAATTAAGAAAATAACAGATATTAGCGCGAGTATTGTTGTTGAACGTAAACAACAAAAAGCGATGGTTATTGGGAAAGGTGGTCACAAGCTTAAAGAAGTCGGCACAGCAGCAAGAAAAGATATTCAAGAAATGCTAGAGACGAAAGTTTATTTGCAATTATGGGTAAAAGTTAAAGAGGGTTGGGCTAGTAGCGAATCTTCTTTAAGAAACCTTGGTTATTCATAAATACTGACCAAAATATTCATAGCGCCAGCCTGATGATAGAGTGCTTTGCTTACCTTCGCTATTTAAAAACAGTTTAATTTGATGTTTTGGTGCGACAGTTTGCGGGATTATATTATATTCCCCGCATAATGTAGCTAATTTTTCACTAGCAGATTTTACTTGTTCAGATGAAACTTTTTTAAATGAATCGTTTTTGATGTAACTCTCAGGTTGATAGTCATCAGAGTCTAATATAATATCTAATATCTTTTTGCCATATTTACGTATTTGTTTTTCATGTAAACAGAATATATATTCCTTTAAATTAGATAAGCTAAAAGGTTTATATTTTGCTATCTCAACAATAGATTTATTTGAGATAACCCATTGTTGGCACATGTTTTTGTCTTGAGCGAAAATTTCTCTCCAAGTACATAATTCTCTAATAATATATTTACCTTTATGGTCAGCCCTTCTATATGAGCTTATTTTTTTATATACTTCTTTAGGATCAGGTTGTTCATAATTTGAATTATCTTGTGTAATGGATAAAAAATCATTATGAATCCATTGGTCTTTTTTCTGACTAATCAGTAATGCTTGTAATTGGTGGTAGGTTTGAATTAGATGAATAACATCTTCTTCAGCATATTCTAATTGTTTAGAAGTTAACGGCCTTTTGGTCCAATCGGTTAATGTTTGTGATTTATCTATTTCAGCAATTTTGAATTCTGAAAGTAAACCTTGTAATGAACATTGGTGTGATAAGCCTAAAAACTCTCCCGCAATTTGAGTATCAAAGAATGGATGTATCTTAGCCTTTATATCTTTGTATATTATTTTTATATCTTGAGAATAAGCGTGCAAAATTTTAATAATATTTTCATCTTCAAAAATTAATTTTAGTGGCGCTAAGTCTATTTGATCAGAGAGTGTATCAATAATAAAACACTCGCTTTTAGTGGCAATTTGAATCAAGCATAACTTAGGGTAATAAGTGGAGCGCCATAAAAATTCTGTATCAACAGCAATGTATGGTTCATTTTTTAATTTTTGAATTATTTTTTCTAGTTGTTCTGTTGTTTTAATCATGAAATTAATTAACTTATGAGGTACTCCTAGTAATAGCTAAATTAGAAAGAAGCTACAAGCATTGTCAGGATATATATTTTAAGCTTGTACTATTTTAACTATATAATAGGTTTATTTTGCCTTTTGACCTATTTT
>JBLIDR010000254.1:0-4343 GCA_047632655.1 Francisellaceae bacterium
CAGACAGGTTACCAACAATGGTAATAGTTGTATTTGTACCAACCAAGTATTTCTCATAGAAATTTTTGATATCTTTAACGTTTATGTTTTTAATAGATTGTTCTGTGCCATTCACCGAGTGAGCGTAAGGATGATTGCCATATAAGGCATTGTAAAATGCTTTAGTAGCAACAGACTTTGGTGATTCATCTTCAAATTTTATGCTAGTTAAATATTGTTCTTTCACTCTATGAAAAGTATTATTTTTAAATATTGCGTGATTAATAATATCTGAAAATAATTTAATAGATGGATTGAGATATTTGTCTTCTGACAAGCTTCTGTAGCTAATAGTTAAACTATCTCTACTGTTGTTTGAATTGATCTGTGTGCCCAAATCTGTAACGGCGTCAATTAATTGATTTTCAGATAGTTTGTTTGTGTTAGTTCCAATTAAACTAGTAGTCATTGAAGATAACCCAAATTTCTTGCCATCATAAGCTGACCCAGCATGAAACAGAATATTGATATCAACCATAGGCAATGAGGCTTCTTGAACAAAATAAACAATAGCTTCATTTTTTGTAGACCAAGACTTAATGTTTAAATATTGATTAGAACTGTTGTTATCTGCGATGGCTATAAATGGGAATAAAAAAATAAATATAATTGGAAGGTGTTTTATTTTGATTTTTTTCATTTTGAACTTCCCATAATGTTTGTCTTATTTTTATCTAGGCTTAGCGTTGGAGATTTTTCAGGTAATAGCGTTACAATCGTTAAGTTATTATCTTGAATGTACTGACGTGCAACATAATTTACTTGTGCAGCTGTGACAGCCAAAATTTTATTCAAATATTGCTGTGTATCTTCTTTTTTCATCCCTATGCTGACAAATGATCCCAGCATGGTTGCTTGTCCTGGAATTGAATCTAATGAATATACTTTATCTGCGATCATATTGCGTTTTTCTCGCTCTAATTCAATTTTAGTAATGCCGCTTTTTTTTATCTGTTCTAATTGTTCTTCGATAGAATTTTCTAGATTGTTTACATCAGTGTCATGCTTTGGAATTGCAATTAAGGTAAACATTGATTGGCTAATAGAAAAGGGGTTGTAACTACTGCTGATACTGGTAGCTAATTCCTTTTCTCTTACTAGCTCTTTTGATAAACGAGAAGAGGGATTATCAGCAACAATTGAGTCTAATACCATAAGCGCATATGGCTCCCAAGACTGCTTCGCTGTGGTCACCGACGGAACGTTATAAGACATAAAAAGAATTGGAACTTGCACATTAGGTCGTCTAACTGTTAATTGTTTTTTGCCGCTAGAGATTAAATTTTTCTGAGCTGCTAGATGGGGGATCTCTGATGATGGCTTAATGTGTGAAAAATATTTTTTTACAAGCGAGTAAACTTTTTTTGGTTTAACATCACCAACAACAACAATTGTGGCATTGTTTGGCGCATAGTAACTGGAGTACCATTCATCCAAGTCAGAAAGCTTGTATGTTTTAATATCATCCATCCAGCCGATAACTGGGTGATGAATGGGGTTTGGATTATTCGCTAAGGACACTAATTCTTCGTAGGCATAACTACTTGGGTTATCCTCGATACGCATGCGGCGTTCTTCCATAACAACTTGCTTTTCCTTATCAAATAAGGCTTGATCCAAGATTAAATCAGACATGCGGCTTGATTCAATTTGAAAGCTTTTTTCAAGTTTGTCATTACCCCAATATTGATAATAGGCTGTATAATCATGGCTGGTAAATGCATTTTGCTGGCCACCATTATTTAGCACAATGTCTTCAATCATACCAAGTTCGTACTTGGTCGTTCCTTTAAACATCATGTGCTCTAACATGTGTGAAATTCCAGTTAGTCCTTCAGGCTCGTGAATTGATCCTATTTTGTACCAGATTTGAGAAATGACTACAGGTGCACGATTATCAGGGGTTACCAGCAAAGTGAGTCCATTTTTTAGGTGATACTCATAAGTTTTGCTTATGCTTATAAGCTTATTGTTTTGGCTGGTAACATTAGATGATGCTTTGTTTTTTGTTTCATGTTGACTGCACCCAGACAGCAAAATAGACAAAGTTATAACGGATAAACCTAGTGAAATGATTTTTTTCATAAATCTTAAATTACCTATTCTTTCATTTTCCAGTATAAGAATATTAAGAGAAATAAGAATATAATGGTAGGTAGAGCAGCCCCAAGAAATGGTGAAAGTCCATATACTTGTGAAAATGGAGCAAAAAACTGATTAACAATGAAAAATACAAAACCAAGTAAAAGACCAACAAGAGCACGATAGCCCATTGCTGACGAGCGCATAGGGCCAAAAACAAACGGTACGGCTATTAACATTAAAATAATGACTGAAAGCGGCTGAAAAATCATTTGCCAGAATTTTATGTACAGGGCGTCTGTATTTTGGGCATTATTTTTATTGTATTGAATGAAATCCCATAGTCCAATAATTGAAAGATTCTTAGCGCTTGAACCAACAATTTTTAACAACTGTGGAGGAACAAAATTTTTCCAATCCTGCTCGGCTATACTTGTGCGTTCAAATGATTCTTTATTAATTTTGGCATTAATAATATCTTTCATCTTCCAAACATTATTATTAAATTTGGCGCTTTCAGCGGTAGTTACATCTACTAACTGATTGTCAACCAATGTAAGTCGTGTAATGCCTAAAAGTGTGCCGTTTAGGTTGCTTTGGTTGATATGAATAAAGGAATTTTTGTCTTTTAACCATAAGGATGATGAGCCATATATTACAACTGCATTATCATTATTGGTAGAAATTGTTTTATTTACATCTGCTCGTTTGGCTAAAAGTGGTCCGACAAATGCACCTAAAATAAAACAAAATATTATTATTGATATGCTAGCTAAGACCACACCTTTTGAAATTTGTAAAATTGAAAGCCCTGCTGTTCGCATAACAATTAGCTCTGAATTATTAGCTAACAAGCCAAGACCCATAAGACATCCTAGCAATGATGCCATGGGTAAAATTAAGTATAAATTAATAGGGACTTGATAAAGTGCATATAAAAATGCATCCCATCCAGAAAATTTTCCTTGCCCAATATCACCGGCTTGTGTGATAAACGTGATAATTATAAAAATAGACATAATGCCGGATGTTACAATCACGGTTGTTTGCAAAACAGTTGTGGCAACATATTTTGTGAGTTTAAGCATTATTATTACTTCCTTTTAACTCAGGTAATGATATTGGCCCATTTCTATAGCGCAGTATAGCTAATGATCCAATTGCAAATAAGAGGTGTACCCACCAAATCCCTATCCAGCTAGGTATGTCTCCATTGGATATCCAGGTTCGCGATATTGAGAGTAAGTTAAAATAAGCTATAAATATTAAAATTGCTGGCATAACTTTAGCGTATCTGGATCCTCGTGGTTTTATATAGCACATAGCTAGCGCAATGAGCGTTGACACAATAACTGCAAAAGGAAATGCTAGACGCCATTGAAATTCTGCCGATGCAGCGTTGGAATGGTCTTTTAATAATTTCAACAATGGCATGCTTTCGTAATCTTTTTGAGACATTGGAGTGATTTTACCATTTAAGTACTGTGTGGCTTTTTTAAAGGAGCCTTTAGAAAATTCTGTTTTATCAGGTGAGCCACGATAAATATATCCATCGTTTAGTACTAGATATTCAGCACCATCAGGGTTTGATTGTTGATATCCATTAGGAGCGGTGATAATTGTTGACTGTGTTAGATTGTTGCCAGCAGTATATATAAAAATATTTTTCATCATATTGGTTTTAGAGTCGACACTTTCTATATAGATTATTTTTTGACCGCCATCTATGGAGGTTATTTTTCCAGGTGTTATTAACGACACGCCAGCTGTTGTTGCTTCAGCTTTTTGAATAACATGCATGCTTGATACCATCATTGGTAGAATCCATATAGTCATAATAAGCTCAAATATGAAAATAAACAAAGCAGGAAACATGGTTATTTTTAAGAGCTTAACCCAGCTCATACCGCAAGAAAACATGACGGTTATTTCAGTATTTGCAAACATCTTTCCGTAAACCAGTAGAACTGAAAAGAAAAAACTAACTGGTAGGAGGTATGCAATATATTTTGGTAGCATCATGCCCAATATTTTAAGCACCATTCCACCGGACATGTTTCCAACAGCTGCGAATGACAAGTATCTAACAAACATATTTGTTATAACAATTGCCAATAAAATAGCCATAACACTAAGTGTTGAATGAACGACTTCACGATTTAGGTATTTAAATAATTGCAATAGCTTGCTCTCAAGTGTAATGAAAATTATCTGTAATTAAT
>JBLIDR010000255.1:0-4342 GCA_047632655.1 Francisellaceae bacterium
TGTAAACCCATTTGGTTTTGTGCCGACAGATCCGACCATGTTACTCGAAGTGTTTGTCAGGCTACTATAATCCCAGACAACAACATTAAGTACATCTTGGTAGCCAATGGTGTACTCATATCCAAGGGTGGATGAAGTAAAAGATTCAGGTGGTATATAATTTTTTGCCGCATTTAATTCAGCTTTCTTGCTTTCTAGCCTTTGGGTTAAAATTAATTTTGTATCAATTTGAATAAGTGGTGCTTGTTGCGCTTTATCATTTTGATTTATAGAGGGTGTAAAATCGCTTTCTGAAGCCATACGCATGCCTGGGATTGAACAGGCGCTTATTAATGCGGCACTGCACATAACCGATAGTGTCTTAAAAATATATTTTTTTGTAATCTTCATAACCTTTCCTGATTTCCCTAAATTTGATCTTTCTCTTTTAACTATAATCTATTCATCCAACCTTTCAATGTGATGTCAATATCAATTAGCATAGTATTAAACGCGGGTTTTTTTTTTCTATACGGATCAATAATTTCTTTTTGATTCCATTTTCCCAGTAAGTGTACCTTACCGGTGGTAAATGGAAATAAATGCTGAATGTCTTTAGTGTGTTCATGTTCCATAGTCAGAATTAGATCTGATTTTAAAGCCATTTCAGTCGTAATTTGCCTAGATTTATGAGATGAAATATCAATATTTATTTCTTGCAAGACTTGAATTGAAAATTTTTCTGCTGAACTGCCTACTAATGCATCTATGCCGCATGAGGAAATGTTCCTTTTAGATTTCATCCCTAATAATTCTTTGGCTAAACCCTCTGCTACAGGACTGCGACAAATATTACCAACACAGACAAAGAGAATATTATTAAACATATTTTCAGTCATTCAATGTTTAAGTTGCTTCAAAGTATAGATTGATTTCTTTTGTTGACAATGAGGCCATACATGCAAATCAATATTTTTAGGTGCTATTAGAATATAGCTACCTTCATCATGCCAATCACTTAGAACGGCACGGACAAATTTTCCATCTTTATGGATCGCCATTTTATGTGTGTGACCATGAATTAAAATGGTGCGATCACTTTTAAAGCGCCTAACACCTTTTTCGGTCACATCTACCTGAATTGTTAATCTTTGGCCTTTATTTTTACTTTTGTTGCGTAATTTATAAGCAAGCTTACGTCTGTAATTTAAAGTTAGGCTGAGATAGATGAGTTGGGGTATTTTAGCTCTAGCAAATATACGAAATATTTGATAGCCTTTATCATCGGTGCATAACGTGTCGCCATGAGATAAGATGATGTCTTTATTATGATATTCTATATAATGTGGATCTTTTAATATTTTGGCTCCTGTTATTTTTGAGAACTTTCTGCCGATTAAAAAATCTCGATTACCATGCATGAAATATAGCTTGATATCAAACGGCTTGAGTTTTTGTAGTTGATTAATAACTTTGAGATTAAAATCATTTAAGTCGTCATCGCCAATCCAATAATTAAAAAAGTCACCTAGGATGTAGAGTTTGTGACATTGTTTGTCTTGACAAATAAAATCAATAAAATTCTGGAAGAGCTCAAATGATTTTGGTTTGTCTGCAGATAAGTGTAAGTCTGAGATTATATAGGTGTTGCCTAGCATTACTGAACATAATTTTATATAGTTATGCCAGTGTAAAATGCAATATTTATAATGTATAGATAAAACAGTTTTAAATGCCGTAAATTTAAGCAATAAAATATTTTTATTACCTTCTGTGCCATTTTGAAATTTTTTGTCTATTGTCATAATGATTGATTATTTTTAATTGCAGGATAGAGAATGCAAAATGAATTAACAAATGCCAAAGTTTTAGTCATTGGTGATATCATGCTTGATCGCTATTGGCGAGGACCTTGTTCCCGTATTTCACCAGAAGCACCCGTTCCAGTTATCAACGTTAAAAATATTGAGCAACGTGCAGGCGGTGCTGGTAATGTTGCATTGAATATTTCAGCCTTGACGGGTCAAGCGGGTATTTTAAGCTTTATTGGTGATGATGAACCTGGAAAAACATTAACTAAGATGCTGGATTCACAGAAGATCAATGCGCATCTAGTTAAGAGCGACTTGCCAACAATAACTAAGTTACGTGTATTGAGTCAGCATCAACAACTATTGAGAATGGATTTTGAAGAAGATTTATCTGAATTGGATAAATCTTCATTAGTTGCAGAATTGAAATCAAAAATTTCAGAATATAATGTAGTGATACTTTCTGATTATGGTAAAGGTGTCTTGAGTGATCCGCAGGCATTAATTGTTGAGGCGCGGAAACTTGGCGTTAAAGTATTAGTTGACCCAAAGGGATCGGATTTTACAAAATATTACGGCGCAACACTTATCACGCCAAATATGAAGGAATTCGAGGCGGTTGTGGGTCCTTGTAGAAATGACAAAGAGATTATTGAAAAGGCACAAAAATTAGCCCAGGAACATGATTTAGGCGCTTTGCTTATCACTAGAAGTGAAAAGGGTATGACTTTAGTCCAGAGGAATGGTGATTATAATACTATTCCAACTCAGGCAAGAGAAGTGTTTGATGTGACGGGTGCGGGTGATACAGTTATTTCAGTCATGGCGATGGGTTTGTCAATTGGTCATGATTATTATACCTCAATGAATTTGGCAAATGCTGCTGCTGGCGTTGTCGTGGCTAAACTCGGCACAGCAACAGTATCCATAGAGGAGCTATACAAGGCATTGAATAAAACCACAGAAATCAAAACTGGTAGTGTCAGCGAAAATGAAGTAATCGAAGCTATGGAGAAGTGTCATCTTCAGGGTGAAAAAGTTGTCATGACCAACGGTTGTTTTGATATTATGCATGCTGGGCACGTCGAGTATTTGCAAAAATCTCGTAATTTGGGTGATCGCTTAATTGTTGCCGTAAATGATAATAATTCAGTAAGAAGGCTTAAAGGATCAACAAGGCCTATCGTTGATTTACAGAATAGGATGGCCTTGCTATCAGCGCTAGATTGCGTTGATTGGGTTGTACCTTTTGCTGAAGACACGCCTGAAAGGTTGATTAATTCCCTCTTGCCAGATATTTTAGTTAAGGGTGCTGATTATGAGGTTCATCAGATAGCTGGCTCAGAAAAAGTACTCGCTAACGGCGGTGAAGTAAAAACAATCGAATTACGTCCTGGTTGTTCAACATCAGGAATTATTGAAAAAATTATCTCAGAGAAAGGAGTAAAATAAGGTGCCAAAGAAAATTCATATATTAGGTGTTTGTGGCACATTCATGGGCGGCTTGGCTGTGATAGCTAGACAAAAAGGTTTTGAGGTGGTTGGTTCTGATCAAAACGCATATCCGCCAATGAGCACTCATTTGGAGAACTCAGGGATTGATATTCATAATGGTTATGACATAAAAAATTTAATACCAGAGCCAGATCAGGTTATTATTGGTAATACTTTAAAGCGTGGCATAGAAATTGTTGAGCATGTATTGAATCAGCATTGTCGTTATTATTCAGGTGCGCAATGGTTATATGAAAATGTCTTATATGACAAACATGTGCTAGCTGTCTCGGGCACACATGGTAAAACAACGACCACTTCCATGTTGGTTAAAATTCTTGATGAATGTGGTTATAACCCTGGATTTATGATTGGTGGTGTTTCAAAAGATTTTGGAATGTCAGCGCGCCTAACTGATTCTAAATATTTTGTAATTGAAGCTGATGAGTATGACACTGCTTTTTTTGATAAAAGATCTAAGTTTATACATTATAAGCCGGATACACTCATAATAAATAATATTGAATTTGATCATGCTGATTTATTTTCTTCATTGGATGATATTAAAAAACAATTCAATCATTTATTACGTGTTATCCCACAAAATTCAACCATTATTTATGCTGGAGATGATCGGAATATTCAAGATTTATTTTCACAAGGCTGCTGGTCTAAGACAGAAAGTTTTTCTCAACAAGATAGTAACAATAATCCTAGTTGGGGTTATAAAATGACGGCGATTGATGGTTCTGAATTTGAAGTATATCACGGTGGAAAAAAGGTTGGTCAGGTTCAATGGGCTTTAATTGGTGATCATAATGTTAGTAATGGATTAGCTGCTATTGCTGCTGCTTGTGATATAGGGGTAGATCCAGGTGATGCATGTGATGCGATTGCAAAATGTCAAGGTGTAAAGCGTCGTATGGACTTAATTGCCAGTAATGAATATTGTTATATATATGATGATTTTGCGCATCATCCAACTGCTATTTTTAAAAGCCTTGGCGGATTAAGAAATAAGGTTGGAGGCGAAAAATTATATGCAATTTTAGAGCCAA
>JBLIDR010000256.1:0-4332 GCA_047632655.1 Francisellaceae bacterium
ATATCTACTCTGAAAAAATATAAAGGGCAGATAGCCAATTATTTTAAAGATAGGAAAAGCTCTGGTTTTGTTGAAGGATTGAATAATAAAATCAAAGTAATGAAGCGTAGATGTTAAGGTTTGGGCTCAGTTGAATCTTATTTTCAAAGGTTATGGTTAGATTTTAAAGGCTATGCTGCGTATGGATTGTAGGCAACCACACTAACGCGCGGAGAGCCGCATGCCTTTCTCTTTTTGGTTTGATTTTAACGCTCAGAAATTATAGCATAATTTATGAATCCACGGATAAAGCTGAAGAACCAATAATTATTACTAATCAGAGAAAATATAGACTTTGAAATTAGCTTAGCGCTAATTATAATTAGATTTGTTCAACCAGGCCTTTTTTATTTAAGATAAAGCTATAAAAATTTTCTCCGATCTGGGTATATATTTGGTATCATTAAATACTTTATTATTTACATAGCTGACACTCAAATGCTTTCAAGCCATAAAACATTACATCAGGCATTTTTACAACAAGCAGAAATAACACCTGAGCACACCTGCTTGATTGACGAACAATTCAGTTTAACATACTCAAACGTTCAGCAAGCTGTGTATTATTTTGCACATACCCTTCAATTGTCAGGCGTTAAAACAGGTACAGTTGTTGGGCTATTTTCGGGTAAACGCGTAGAGTTGATTATTGGATTTCTTGCAGTGTCTCTTTTAGGTGGTAAATGTGTTCAATTAGATAAAGCATTTCCTGAAAAATTCTTAGTTGATGTTTTAAAAGAAACTTACACAGAAATTTTATTATGTGATGAAAATATCTCAATACAAACACCTTTGCCAATAAAATATATTGATATTGCCAGACTTTATCGCTCAGCCTTTTCAAATACTTTTGAATTTGACCTTCAGACAAATGCCGTCAGTGAAAAAAATGTTGTATGGTTGGTCTACTCATCAGGCACTACTGGTGCACATAAAGGTATTGCGATAACCCATAAAGCTATTTTAGCTTCCTATGACATGCGTAGTCAGGTTATTGATTACGACTCCAAAAGTAGAGTGGGTTGCAGCATTTATTATTTATGGGAAGTTTTTAGGCCTATTCTTAAAGGTGGTACTACTTATATTGTCAATGATAATATTCTACATGATTTTGATCGACTCACGAGATTTATCCAGCATCATAATATTAATGAATTTTTATTTACACCTTCTTATTTAGAAACAATGCTGTATAGCGACCCTGAAGCAGCAGATAAAATTTTCAGTCAAATTCAAACTTGTTGGTTAAATGGTGAAGTAGTCTCGTCTACTTTATATCATCACCTAATACCTTATATGAAACAGATGAATATTTATAATTTATACTCTATTTCTGAATGCCATGATGTGGCGGTTTATAAATTAACAGAACGGGATATCATATTTGATGACGAGGGTGTTTTACCGGTTGGCTACCTATTGGAAGGCGTGGAAAGTGTGTTGCTCAACGAGCAAGGCAAGATATGTAAACCGGGGCAAAGGGGTGAGCTATATATACATTCACCTGGCTTGGCAGAGGGGTACATTAATCGGGTTGAGCTTAACAAAGAACGTTTCATGTCAGACGATATTAGCCCCATAGGTAAAAGGCTATATAAAACAGGCGATCTTGCTAGGCTAAATAAAAATCAACGTTTGATTATTATTTATGGCCGATGTGACTACTTTGTAAGATTGCGAGGGTACAATATTTCACTCCCATTTATCGAAGAAACTTTAAAGGGTAAACTTGATCTAGCTCATTGCGTGGTAACCAAACAAGGAGCCTCAAATGCTACGGAGTATATCGCTGCCTATTTAGAAGTTCCCATAGAAAAACAGTCAGATTTTCGTGATAAGTGGCAAATATTTGACAATAGTACCAGCAGCCATAAACTTATCAATTATGTTGCCTCGCACGTACCGAACTATATGGTACCTCAAGTTTTTAATATAGTTTCAGTCATCACTATTAATCCATATTCCAATAAATTAGATAGAACGAGTCTAGCTAAAGAAAACCGATTTGATTTTTCAAAGGTTAATAAAATTAAACACATTGAAGACTATAGGGAACTTTGGGCGATGATTCTAAATGTTGAAACGCAGAATATAAGTTCTAATGATGGTTTTTTTGATTCAGGTGGATCCTCCCTATCAGCAATGGTTTTGCTGTCACAAGCAGTTAAATTAGGGTTAAATAAAATTAGCATTAAAAATTTTATAGCACAAAACACTTTATTAGGTAGTTATACAATATTTACAAATGAGTATTTATATCATGACCAAGAAAGCAATAATATTGCCTTAAACGATGTAGAAGAATGTTACCGCAGCTTACGTGATTCTATTATAACGCACTCCAAGCTTAAGGAAGTAGTTATACAGCATCATAAAACCTGTCTTATGATCGGAGTCACAGGTTTTTTAGGTGCACATATTTTACAACAATTATTGGCTGATACCGATGATGATATTATCTGTATTATTCGTGATTCTTCCGAAATAAATGCTTATCAACGTTTTGAAAATATTGTAATTACTCTAGGATTAAATAAGGAAATAATTAAATGTAGAGTAAAAGTCTATCGTGGAGATATCACTTTATATAAATTAGGACTCCCTGGCGATGATTGGCATCAACTTAGTCGACAAACTAATTATGTGATAAATGCTGCAGCAAATGTAAATTTAGTGTTGCCTTATTCTTCACTAAAAGCAGTATGTGTTGAGGGTGTTAAAAATCTTATTGAACTATGTTTAGCGCAGCACATCAAACCATTTTATCAAGTTTCTACAAATGGTATATTTCCTGACAAACTTTCAAATTTTACAGAAGAAGGGAGCATTAACAGCTATCTGTCAGACCTGAAAACAGGCTATAGCCAGGCTAAGTGGGCATCTGAAAATCTACTTAGAAAAATGCGTCCCTTAGGGTTGCCAGTTACTTTTTTTAGGCCTGGTAATATTTTTGCAGAGCATATTAATAATGTTAATAACAGTGATATGAATTGGTTAATATTACAGTCCATTGTGTCATCTGGTTATATTCCTGACGATTTGGTTTTAGAAATGACAAATGTCACTCAAGTGTCTAAAGTAATAAGTTATGTAGTAAATCATGAAATAAAAAATAAATGTATTAATATGACTAACCCGAAATATTTGACTGCAGAAACATTGTCAGAATATTCGGGTATTAAAATAATATCAAAAACTGAATGGGTTAAGCTATTAAAAGATTCCAGACTGATTTGTTTGTTAGACCATTATGATAATTGGTTAGATTCTTCTGCAACATATGAGCAAAAAAATTATGAGCAGATTATGTCTGAAATGAATATAGACTATCCTGACCTATTAGCTAACCATTTACTAAAAGCTGTCTTTAATGGTCAATTTGAAAAATGAAAGAGGTGTCAAAATGATAGATTTAAATAATAAACATGTAATTATTTTTGGTGCCTCAAGCGGTATGGGTCAAGCTATTGCAATCAGCTGCCTTGAGCTGGGTTTAAATGTCTCAATCTGCGCTAGGCGCTTAGATAAATTAAAGGAAATCTCTAAAATTAGCTCTGATAAGTGCTATGCCTGTCATCTAGATATTCAGCATAAAGAAAAAGTTAATAAATTTGTTCTTGGTGCCACTCAAAATTTTGGCCAACCAGATTACGTAGTTAATTGCGTTGGTGTCATGTATTATCAATTTATGAAAAACGCTAGTTATGATGAATGGTTAACCATGGTTAACGTTAATATTATTGGATTTTTGAATATCACACAGGCCGTTTTGCAGCCTATTATTAGCACTAAAGGGGCACTAATTAATATTACTTCTGACGCTGGTGTAAAACCCTTTCCGGGGCTAGCTGTTTATTCTGGCACCAAAGCTTTCATGGAGTTCACACTTAAAGGCTTAAGGCAAGAACTAGTCAACTCAGGTGTTCGTGTTCTGAATATCCAGCCGGGTAACGTCAAAACATCATTACATTGCATGTCAGCAGATAAAGAGGCGCAACAAAAATATGGAAGTGATCAAACAGAAAATTTTTTAAACGTTATAGATATCGCTAATGCGGTTATATATGCAATGGGACAACCTAAGAATGTTTCAATTAATGATCTATTAATTGAACCACAGCAAGAACCTATTTGAAACGGATCTGTAATTATCTTGTGGCTCTAAGGGCCCTCAATTTAAAACGGGACAGTTCTGGTCAAAACAAAATCCAATGGTGTAAAATACCAGCCTGAAATTATTCTCCTGAATTCCCATCAAATGATTCAAAACAACCTTTGCAAAGTTACAAAATA
>JBLIDR010000257.1:0-4325 GCA_047632655.1 Francisellaceae bacterium
ATCCTTGGCATACTCACCCCAAGGCGTTTTTGTGTTGGGCAAACTAGCGGTTGCAATTCCTGCCACAATAGAAATTTCTGAACGCATTTTTTTTGATAATGGCTTGTTCATTCCTTTAGAAATATGAACCATTGCCATTGAGTCTTCTACCGTAACAGATTGATTCCCACTTGCTTGCTCATCTATCTCTGTTCTGCCTAAACAAGGTAATATCAAAGCATCTTTGCCATGAATAATATGACTACGGTTAAGCTTTGTGCTTATTTGCACTGTTAATTCACAATTTTGTACCGCAGATTCAGTATAAACAGGATCAGGAACTGCTTTAACAAAATTTCCGCCTAGACCTATAAAAACTTTTAATTTCCCAGAGAACATGGCTTCTATACTTGAAACAGTACCGTAGCCATGTTCTCTAGGCGAAACAATTCCACAAGCATCATCCATTTTTTTAAGCCATTCTTCATCAGGACGATTATTAATGCCACATGTTCTATTACCTTGAACATTACTATGCCCTCTCACTGGGCTCGGACCTGCACCTTCTCTTCCAATATTACCCTTGAGCAAGAGCACATTAACAATTTCTCGTACTGTATCAACGCTATGTTCATGCTGAGTAATGCCTAAGCACCAGCCAAAAATACAAGATTGTGAATCAATGTAAATTCTAGCCATTTTATATATTTTTTCTTTAGATACCCCGGACTGAAACTCAAGGGAATCCCAAGACTCAGACTCACACAGAGACTTATATTCTTCAAATCCAGAAGTATGGTTTTGAATAAATTCTTTATCAATCGCAAATGAGTTTTCTTCCGCTTCTTCAAGTATTATTTTTGCTAACCCGCGCAATAAAGCAAAATCACCACCAATTCTAGGTTGAACATTCAAAGAGCCAGTCGCAGTTGACTTGAACAATAGCATATCTTTAATATCATGCGGTGTAATTGCTTTTTTCGACCCAGCTTCAATTAAAGGATTTATATGTACAATTTTAGCACCATGCTCTTTTACGCCTTCTGTTAGCGCCGTTAGCATTCTGGGTGTGTTAGAAGCAGCATTAATACCTAATAAAAATATTGCATCCGATTTTTGCCAATCAACCAAATCAACTGTCCCTTTACCTGTCCCAAGAGATATTTTAAGAGCCCTTCCGGTTGCTTCATGACACATATTCGAACAATCAGGTTGGTTATTTGTACCAAATTCTCTGGTCAGCAATTGATAAATAAAAGTCCCTTCATTAGACAGCCTTCCAGAGGTATAAAATGCTGCCTCATGTGCTGAGTTGAGATTTTGTAACTTATCACCAATCATTTTATAAGCTTTATCCCAACTGATTGGGACATAGTGATCAGTTTCTGCTTGATAAACCATTGGCTCAGTTATCCTACCAACTTGTTCAAGCTGATATGAAGACCAACTTTTTAAACTAGATACTTTATGTTTGGCAAAAAAATCAGGATCACAAGCTTTACGTGTCATTTCGGATGTTGAATGTTTGATTCCATTCTCACAAATATCCATTTTCAAGCCTTTTAGATCATCGGGCCAAGCACAGCCAGGACAATCGAAACCACCACTTTCATGATTCATTTTAAAAACAGCTTTCGTTGCTCTTATTGGTTCGCGTTTCTTCAGGATCACAGAAGCGACACTAAATGTTGCACCCCAAGAACCTGTAGCATGTTTATAATTAGATTGGCTAGGTTTTTTTCCCTCATTAGGGCCCTCACCATCTGCCCGGTTTTTTTTAAAATCAGTCATTTTAATTTATGCTCTCATAGATATATTATTCAACTAAAATTTTAGTTTAAAAGCGACAGATGCACAAGAAATCTTTAATTTTGCTTGAGATATTATGTCACCAGAGTATTCTTTAATAAAAGAATACTTTTCTCCATTGGTCATTCCATTATGCAAGACTCCAAAGTTTTTGAGTGTATAGTTCACAATGATAATAAGACAGTACATAAAAAAGAAATTTTAGTGGCTGAAAGAGTATTACAGCTCTTTGTAAATAATAGAGTTTTCTCATTAATGATGCAAACACCTGGTCAAGAGCGTTACCTCGTTCGTGGCTTGCTTCATTCAGAGGGATTAAAAGACTTTGAATTTATAAAATATAGACAAATAGAAAAAGAAAATAGCACCACTGTACGTGTTAAAATAGATAAAAATGAAATTATTGACGGAAATAGACATTTAATGTCAACTTCATCTTGTGGTCTATGTGGTAAAAAAAACATTGAAAATTTATTTAATTCAATTACTCCTGTTGAACGAAGCTATGAAATTAATATAAAGCAAATACAAAATGCTTATAAATCTATTGCAGAATTACAAACCCTGTTTAATCAGACAGGTGGTTGCCACGCAGCATCAGCTTTAGGTTCTAATGGTCAAATATTATGTGTCTTTGAAGACATAGGAAGACATAATGCTGTTGATAAGGTAATTGGGTATCTTTTAGAAACAAAACAGCTTAATACGGCAATGATGCTAAGCGTCAGCAGTAGAATTTCTTTTGAAATTATTCAGAAATGTTCGAGAGCAGGAATACCAGTCTTAACTGCTATTTCTGCTCCATCTTCGCTTGCTGTTGAAATGGCAAAAAAAGCAGGAATTACACTTGCTGCCTTCTGTCGTAAAGATAGAGTAACATTATACAGTGGCTTCAATGGTGTTATAGGTAATGAAAAAAAATAATATATACTTTCAGGTCACCTTGATTTTAATAGTTTTATCAACTTAAATTGTAAAGCGTCTAAGACATAAAATTTATTTATTAAACTATTTGATTTAAATCTATTCATTTGATATTAATTATTAAATGTAAATACTAGGACATATATTATGGCTACGGATAAAAAATATACCAAACCTCAAGTTAAAAAAAAAATAGATGAACTAATAAATAGCATTAAGGAAATTAAAGACCCGAAATCCATACTGACAAGTAAACAAGAATTCAAATTAAAAGAAGGTAAAGATGAGGCTCGAGAAATTAAATTATTAGATGTTGCCTTGCCTATTACTGAAGATAAATATTTAATTGTTAGAACAATAAATTCCAATTTAGATCTACAGTCATTTCTGCAAATTGTGCTCAAAAATTTATATCAATTCTCCAAAGATATGATGAATACATTCTTTAACGGAAAAATGATTTCTTACGTGACCACAGAGAAAAACAGTCCAAATAGGCCTATACAACTACAAATATTAACCATGGATGAATACAACCAAATAATAGAAAAAGTTAATAATGGAGAAGAAGTTAAAGAAGATCTTAGTTTTGGTATATTTTAATAGCTTATAAAAAATTAGTAAAAATATAACTTAATTCCAACCAACAACTTGATAACCTTTATCCTGTAAGCATTGTGTTATAAATTTCTCTCTAATTCTATCCGGCTTAACCGCTGAAGTCGCAGCTGAAGTTGCCCCAAAAACGGCTGCGCCTCTAACTGCACCATTACCAGTATTACCACTAAAAGCTCCAACAGCAGCACCAAATGCCGCACCCACAAGAGCCCCAGCAGCACCATCAGAAACTACATTGCTAAACCCATTTTTCGCCATATACTGGTCTGCAAGAGCATCACAAGATTTAATATCAGATTCAGACTGAACTTCACCAACTTTCAATAAATAATTATTTGGATATAAGCTCGGTTGGTTAGCGCAACCGACCAGAAGAAGCGTAGCACAAAATATAATTGTTTTATTCATCATATTAATTACCCCCTATGATATCTTCAGAAACTAGGGGTAATTTTTTTTCTTCAACTAGGCATTTTAATTTATCTGGCTCAACAGTTATATTTCCAAGCCATATATGGTCTAGTGAAATCATATTATATTCATAAGTATATTTCCTTATTAAATTCCAATCTCCAGCATTATGTGCTTTGAGCATACAAAACATATTTTCTGCAGATGTTAAAGAATCTTGAGCTCCATTCTCTATATCTTCAGGAGTGTAATTAGAAGCTAAATCAGGCAACTCTGATACTGCAATAATTTTTATTTTTTTATAAAAAATAGATTTTATTGATGGATTTGACAAAGCTATACCATTCATCAAAGCATTAATATCTTTACTATTGGTATCAACTTCAGACTCATATTTAACGGAGACACCAGAAATTTTTTTTTCTGCTAATACTCCAGTTTGTGAATAAGCACAGGTAAATGAAATAGGCAGAACCAACCTTGACTGGCAACTGGGTTTAATTTAAACACTTTTTATCACCTCAGTAGGCGTTTTATATTCTAAACATTTTCTAGGTCTGCTGTTAAGAGCTACCTCTACTTCT
>JBLIDR010000258.1:0-4304 GCA_047632655.1 Francisellaceae bacterium
CCTGTGCTGTCAGTTTGAACTGACCATTTTTTTCAGAATGTACAATAACTGGAGTACCACCGCATAGGGTAACCATGTCAGGATACGAAACCCAATATGGCGCATGAATAATTACTTCATCACCAGTGTTAAGAACAGCATTAAACACATTGAATAAGGCATGTTTTGCACCAGTAGTGACAACAATTTCATCTTCAGCAAAACCTATCCCATAATCACGTTTATAACGATCAGAAATACTATGTTTTAATAAAGGAATGCCATCAACTTGGGTGTAACGTGTTTTACCTTTTTTGATGGCTATCATACCAGCTTTTGCAGCCACATCTGGTGACTCAAAAGATGATTCACCCGCAGAAAGTGCAATTATATTTTGACCTTGGCTACTTAAATTTTTGGCTAATTTAGTAATTTCCATTGTGGATGACGGTTTTATAGAATTAATTCGAGTAGATGTTCTAACTTTCATTTAAATCAATATTATTTTCTTTGAGAATATCAATAGCATGTTTATTGCTTGGTTGCAAAGATCTAATTTGATTAATTATTTTTTTTGAAGACTTAATATCCCCTAATTTATTTAGTACTACTGCGTAATGTGCACCAATCTCACCTTCAGGCACTGCGGCATAGGATTTCTTTAGATAAATTAAGGCCTCTTTATACCTACCTAGCTTAAATAAAACCCACCCCATGCTATCCATAATCGCGGGTGAATCAGGTGTGATCTTTAGTGCTTTAGAAATCATATCATATGCCTGTTGATATCTATTGGAATTATTAGCGATGGCATATCCTAAAGCATTTAATACTTCCGCATTATTAGGTTCTTTAGCTAAGACTTCTTCAAAATCAACTTGCGCTAAACTCAATTGTCCCAAATTTGCATAAGCAAGACCGCGCATATATAAAAAACCTGAATTATGTGGTACAAGACTCAACCCTTTAGTCAAAGTAATCACTGAAGCTTTATTTTTTGACAACATTAATTCAAGATCCGCTTGAACAGTAATTTTCGTAATCGCTTCTTTTTTATTTTCAGGCTTCAAATAAATAACGGTTGAGAGGGCTTTAGCAACAAGACCCTTTTGTAATAATAAGATAGCGAGTCTTATATTAGACTGAAAGACATATTTGCCATCAGTGACTTTGCTATACCAAATAATCGCTAAATCTGTTTTATTCTGCATATCATAAATTTGAGCGGAGAAAAAACTTGCATCAGATTCATATTTAGAGTGATTAAGAGTTTCTAACAAGCCTAATGCTTGCTGTGTATCTTTTAATTCAAGTAAGATTAGTGACTTAAGGTAGGTAATTTCATCATTATATTCTTTATTTGGTGGGATTTTATTTAATAAATCTTCTGCCTGAGAAAGTTTACCTTTTATCATTAAAACCCTGACTTTAAAGACTTTTGCTGAAATACTATCAGGTGCTTTTTTAATCCAATCATCAATTAAATGATTGGTGACAGATTCTGCTTTAAGGGAAACAGCTAAGCTAATCGCATTTTTTATAACTTCTTCATTATGTGTATTACGTGCCAAATTAATATATAGCGCCAACGCGTTATTGTACTCTTCACGAGAAATGGCCATCTCAGCGAGCATAAGCTGATAGATACTCTGCGCATATTCGACAGATGTTTTTCCATTTGTCGCGTCTAAAGAGTTAGGTTCAATATCATCGGCAAAAATAGGCGAAACACAAAAAAGGGTCAAACAAGCACTAATCGCAATTTTTCTAAATCTGTTTTTATAGAACATCAATGAAATTCCTTATATGCAGCAAGTGTATTCTTAATATGATTTATAAGATTATTATAATTTTTACGTAATTTCTGCTTTTCTAGGCCATTTTTTAGATTTGCTTCTAATTCATGGGCAGAATTTTTTAATATTGGAACACCACAATAGCAACATCCACCATGAAGTTTATGCACTTCAGATTGTAAAGAATCAAGATCATCTCCCTCATACGTAGTAGAAAGCCTATTCATTACATCAGGTAAATCATCCATTAATAATTGAAGCATTTCTCTAGCCATATCCTCACTACCATTGGCTAGTTTTATGCCTAAAGGTAAATCAATATATTTATTCTCTTGGGGTATACTTATATCTTGATCTGAAACATTAGGCTCTGCCTTATTTAATTTGCGATCGAAATAGCCATCTTTAAAAACATAATCATTTATAATTTTTGTTAAACTTTCTTCGCTAATGGGTTTAGCATAAAAATCAGTGAAACCACTGATTTCTCTACGCTCTAAATTATTACCAAGAATATCAGCACTCAACGCAATAATTGGCGTTTCTTTATGCTCACGCATCTCCCTTATATATTTACAAGCGGTATAACCATCCATGATAGGCATTTGAATGTCCATTAAGATTAAATCAAATTTTGATTCTGCAGCAATTTTCACCGCTTCCTTTCCATCACTTGCTTTTATTACCGTTCCACCCGAAGTGGAAAGCAGCATCGCCACAAGTTTAAGATTTATGGCATTATCATCAACGGCAAGGACTGTAAAATTTTGATGTTTAATTTCACTTGGCTCCTCAATTAAAACATCAGTCAATTTATTGCATTTTTCATCCACATTCAAAACTTGGTGTAATAACCCAGCCCTAAATGGTCTAGATAAATAACAACAGCCATCGATGCTATCTGAAAATGATTTAAGTTTATAATCAAAATCATGCGCCAAGATAATCAAACGCGCATCAGAAAAGTTTTTTATATCTAAAATTAAACCTGTTTTATATTTATCTGAAATAGAAAGATCTAACAAGCCTAGAAAAACATAATCGTAATTATTTTCATAATCTGCGATACGGTCAATAAATTCTTCTTCATTGATCGCCAAATCAATACTTAATCCTTGTTGTTTTAAATGTCTATTTAAATTAGCAAATCCTTTTTCTGACTGATCAAAAACAAGTGCCTTCTTTGACCCAAAGGATTTATCTGGTTCTTGGAAGATGCCAGTATGAAAAACTTCAAGAGCAAAAGTAAACCAAAATGTTGACCCCTTTGTCAGTTGACTATCAACACCAACCTGTCCTTGCATCATCTCTATAATATTTTTTGAAATAACCAAACCTAAGCCTGTCCCCCCATATTTTCTAGTCGTTGAACTATCAGCTTGAGAGAATGCTTGGAATAAATTATCAACTTGAGCCTTGCTCATGCCAATACCTGTATCGGTGACTTCAATCTTAAAATATTGTTTTGAACCTACTGGCTCTAACACCTTTAATATGACAGAAACGATTCCGTTATTAGTAAATTTAATGGCATTACCCAACAGGTTAGTTATCACTTGATTTAAGCGTAATTGATCACCTATAACAATATCTGGAATATCACCTTCAATATGTATGGTTAAAGCAATTTTTTTATCAAGCGCCAAAGGCTTTATCAGCATAACGGCATCTTCGATCACAGAATATAAAGTAAATTCTGCTTGCTCTAACTCGAGTTTATTCGCTTCAATTTTTGATATATCTAAAATATTATTAATAATCTCTAATAAATTTTTAGATGATTTTCGAATAGTGGTAACAAATTCATTTTGCTGGTCAGATAATTTGGTTTTTAATAATAAATTAGTAAAGCCCAACACACCATTCATAGGAGTTCTGATTTCATGGCTCATATTAGCCAAAAAAGAACTTTTAATATTACTAGCTTCTAAAGCTTCGTTACGCGCGATATCTAGCTCAGTGTTCTGTAACTCAATTGTTTTAAGCGTCTCTCTTAAATCAGCTGTCGCTTGCTCTATGTTTTCTTGCATTTCATTACGAGAGTTCATTAGTACTTTAGCCATAGCATTAATGCCCTCCTCCAAAGAACGCATTTCACCAGGAGCATCGATCTCAACTCTAGCATCAAATTGACCATCTCTAATGCGCCTAACCACATTTATTATTGATATCAGAGGGTTAGTGACACCTTTGCCAAGTCGGAGTCCAAATAATATACTAATAGCTAAACCTAGCAAGGTAATAACAATCGTCGCAATAATGGATTGATTTTTAGCTAAATTAGTTTGTTCTAACGACAAATGAATAACAACCCAACCAAGACGCTTATCTTTGTTATCTAAATAGCGCTCCCAAAACTTGGAATGTTGGCTTGCACTGGGAATAATTGCTGCTCTTAATATAACAGGCGAAACAAATATAATATCTTCTTTATCTTTATAACTAAAAACATCAGAGTGTTGAGTATAATCCAATTTTTCAAATAAATCACTTTGTAATATTGGTAGCGCTCCAGTATGACTTAACATA
>JBLIDR010000259.1:0-4303 GCA_047632655.1 Francisellaceae bacterium
ACCAGAATCCTTATGTGCTAAAATAATCCACACAAAAATTTATACAAATATCTGATGTCAATTAATCTAGAAACACATAAAGTAAAACTATTCAGCGCCACTTTAATAGGCCTTACCTGTATGGTGGGCTCAGGTTGGCTTTTCTCTCCAATGATAGCAGCCAGAGTTTCGGGTAACTATGCATTTCTTGCTTGGATTGTAGCAGCTGCTTTTATTATGTGTGTTGCTTTTTGCTTTTCAGTATTGTTTGTTGAATTCCCATTGCGCGGCATCACAGCAAGAATGAGCTCAATTACTCATAACAATGTTTTTGGAATGCCTTTTGCCTTCGTAAACTGGTTTGGTATTATCGCTACGGTTGCGACAGAAGCTCAAGCCACTACCCAGTACCTATCACCATATCTTGGCTCAACTTTCATTTCAAATGGAATACTTTCAATTTATGGTAAATTTATTGGCTTTTTGTTTTTATGCGCATACCTTTTAATTAATTATTATGGTATTAAATTACTAGCAAGAATAAACAATATTATTACAATATTAAAATTTTCCACACCAATTATAGTGCTTGCGGTTCTTCTTATATTTCATTTTTCTTTTCAAAATTTTCATTCCTCTTCAATGAGCACACAATATGATTTATCGACAGTACCACTGGCCATTATTGCTGCCGGTATGATCTATGCTTTTAATGGATTCCAATCCATAGGCTCATTTGCAAGTGAGATTACCAACCATAAGAAAAATATCCCGTTGGCGCTCTTTATTTCAATCTCCATCGCCCTACTATTTTACTTATTAGTTCAATTTGTATTTATGGGATCAGTCCCACATGACCTATTAAAAAATGGTTGGGCTGGGCTAAATTTCAGTTCACCAATGATTGATGTAACAACTATATTGGGCCTTCACTTAATGTCGATTATTCTGGTCTTAAATTCAATCATATCACCATCAGCAACCGGGTATACATACCTAGGATCAACAGCACGAATGTTATCTGCAATGGCTGAAGAAAAACAAGTACCAGGATTCTTAAAGAAAATAGACAAGAAATATAATTTTCCAAAGCATGCTATGGTTGCCAATTTTTTAGTTGCAACTCTATTCTTATTTAGCTCAAGCGGATGGGGCAACCTAGTAGTAATCGTAACAATGTTCAATGTTTTCTCCTACATGAGTGGGCCAATCAGCATGGGGGCCATTAAAAAGTATAAATATTTTGGATGCTTAGTTTTAATCTTCATTTGCCTTCTTTTAACAGCAGCACCTACACGCGATTTACTCATAACAAATCAAGCTTTATCAATTGTTATTGTTATATTTTTAGTTAGCAATGGAATAAAAAACCTTAAACGCAATATATTATATCTGCTACCATTTTATGCTTTTATTTGGAGCATGGTATTTTTAAGAAGTTGGTACGAAGTTATTATTTTAGCAATAGTATTTTACTTTATAGTAATCAGTAAATATTTTGTGCAATTTTGTAAAAACGGAAGTATAGATAGCGCTAAATAAATTTAAATATTTATCGCTTCAATAAATTCACTTGGTTTATAAAATCACATATATAATTAATGGCTGTTTGAATGCTATCAATATTTTCTTCAATGATAGAAGTAAAATAACTACCTACAATTACTCCATTAGCACCTGCATCCCAAATGACCCTAGCATGTTCCGGCTTACTTATACCAAAACCAACAACAATAGGTTTATCTGATAAAGATTTAATATGTTCTACTCTTTCAATAGTTGCTTGAGCGACTTCAGACTTAGCTCCAGTAACGCCAAATCCGCTCAAGACATAAGTATAAGAATTTGATTTAGCGAATAATTCTAAAGCACGTTTATCTGGAGTGTTTGGTGCAATCATTTGAACTGAGCCAATATTATATTCATCCAAACTCTTAATATTTTGATCTGCTTCTTCAATAGGTAAATCTGCACTAACAATACAATCCACACCCCCTTTTGATAACTGGTGATATCCTGCATCACCCTGCTGAAACAATAAATTATAATAAAGCAACAAACCAATAGGTATATCTGGAAATTCAGACCTAAGTTTTTTTAGAAATTGATTACATTTCTCAAAAGTTGCTCCAGCTTTTAATGCTCTTTCCATTGATCTTTGGTTTGTGGGACCATCAGCAATTGGATCAGAAAATGGAAAACCAAGTTCAACAGCATCTGCTCCAGCTTTAATTGATGCGCTAACAATTTTATAGCTATCTTCCAAATTTGGATCGCCAATTGTAAAAAATGGAATGAAGGCTTTTTTATTTTTATCATTAAAAAAATGAGAAAATCTATTCATTATCGTTCAAGCTCCCAATAACTATCTAAGTCTTTATCTCCACGACCAGAAATATTAATTAATATAGATTTATATTTTTTAGTCTTAGCCAGTTTCAGGCCCAATGAAACGGCATGCGCCGATTCAAACGCTGGAATAATACCTTCTCTTTTGGATAATAACTCAAAAGCTTCAATGGCTTCAGCATCAGTTATACCTTGATATGTTACGCGCCCTAATTTTTGCAAGTAAGCATGTTCCGGGCCAATACCAGGATAATCAAGACCGGCAGAAATTGAATATGGTTCAATAATTTGACCATCATTATTCTGTAAAAATAGTGATTGCATACCGTGAAATACGCCTTCTGAGCCTTTGGCCATAGTTGCCGCATGCTTATCAGTATTAATACCTTTACCAGCAGCCTCTGCTGCATAAATAGCAACGTCTTTATCATCTAGAAAAGCTGAATAAATCCCAATCGCATTACTACCGCCGCCAACACAAGCGACCACTGCACCTGGTAAACGACCATGGTGCTCTAACATTTGTAATTTTGCCTCACGTCCAATAATTTCTTGAAAATAACGCACTAATGCAGGAAAGGGGTGCGGTCCAGCAGCAGTTCCAAAGCAATAATATGTATTTTCAGCGTGAGTAACCCAATCCCTCATTGCATCATTGATAGCATCTTTTAGTGTAGCACCTCCTGATTCAACAGAATGAACTTTAGCTCCAAAAAGTTTCATGCGTTCGACATTAGGTTTTTGCCGGGCTACATCAACAGCTCCCATGAAAACCTCAACGTCTAAACCTAACTTAGCACCGACCATAGCTGTAGCAACGCCATGTTGTCCAGCTCCAGTTTCAGCAATAATTCGTTTTTTCCCCAAATGCTTAGCTAATAACAATTGACCTATAGTGTTATTAGTTTTATGCGCACCACCATGCAATAAATCTTCACGTTTAAGATAGATTTTACAGCCATGTTCATTGGATAAGGATTCTGCCAAAGTGAGTGGCGTAGATCTTCCAGCATAGTTTTTTAGAAGTAATTGTAGTTCTTTCTGAAATGTTTTAGATTTCTTAATTTCAATAAAACCTTGCTCCACTTCCTGCAGGACAGGAATTAAACTTTCAGGAGCATAACATCCGCCATATTCACCAAAGCGTGTATTTAATTTCATTTGACGCATCTTGACAGTTTCTTATTTAAAGAGATTATCATGCTTTATAAAATTAATAAGCAAATATTGTTTATATTTTCGTTCGTTTTACTTATAGTCATTTTAATTTACAGTGTCGCGGTTATAAATTTAACCTACCATAAAGAAAAGATGTTTAAGAAATAATTTATAAGTGCATTGTTAGCACACTTATCAGATTAAAGCTAATAGCAACTAATTCATAACGGCTCTAAGAACATGATAGTAAGCTAATTTACCAGAATATTTTTCATCTTTAAATTACGTCTATAATAAAAAGTTTGACTTATAAGCGCGATGTATACAATTAAACTAAATAACCCGCCAAATAAATTCAACCATGTATACCCAAAAGCAATCGTTGTGGTGATGTCACAAATCGTCTTAGTAAATCCAATAACCCAAAATGACTTGGCGTAACCGTCAGCTTCTTTTTGAAACATATTTTTAGCAATTTGCGGTAACCATAGAATAACCCAGATAATTGTACTGACATAACCTGCAAACCAAAAACCAATATTAAAGATCGAGCTAAATGCATCACCCTCTACTTTTACACCTAACAAGTAAACATAGAATGCTAAAATTGAAATTATTAAGACCCAACTAAAGGTAATAGTATGTATCCAAATAGGACAAACCTTGGCTTTGGCCATTTGTATTTGTTGCATTGATAAGAAAATAAAGTAAATAATATCAACTAATATATATTGCCAAGGGTAACCAAAACCAAGTCCATAAATCAAATCTAGACCAATTCCAACAAAAAATACACTTTGGCTGATGATGCTAATAT
>JBLIDR010000260.1:0-4303 GCA_047632655.1 Francisellaceae bacterium
CATTATTAACTGGAAAGTCGTCTGGTAATTTTACGCCAAAATTAAAATTATCTACGGACTTCATGGCTAAAAAGCTAGTAAGAGCTACCACCGAAGTTAGCGCCGAAAATGAAGCAATTGAACGCTTACTAAAGAACATATTATGTCGCCTCGCCTAATGAAATAAAATCTTCCACAAGCTTTTTCTCAAGACCATGGACTTTATAAATCATATCACATACTTCTCTAACCGCACCATCTCCACCATTTTGACTGGTACAAAAATCTACTTTATTTTTAATAAGATAATGCCCATCATTTACAGTAATAGAGAACCCTACCAACGTTAACAAAGGTAAATCGGGTAAGTCATCACCTATATAAGCTACTTGGTTATCGATAAAATTCAATCTAGCTAATAGAGATTGATAAGCTTTTATTTTATTTGATTGCCCCTGATAGATATATTTAACCCCTAAAGATTCAAATCTTCGTTGGACTAAATTTGATGTTTTACCCGTAATTATTGCGACCTCAATACCTAACTTTTGAAGTAGTTTTATGCCAAGCCCATCTTTTACATTGAATGACTTCAACTCGTCACCGTTGTTACTTAATATGATTTTTCCGTCAGTTAACACCCCGTCAACATCCAGAATTAAAAGCTTAACTTTTTTTAACTTTGAAGAATACATAATATCCAATTTAATTGATCAAACAATAGTTTTTGCTAAACTTGATTTGTACATCCATATTAATAAAAATAGCAAATTTTTATGATTTATGGAATATTATATTGTATCTTTGTTACCATCTTCAACATATTCAATTATTAGAGACAAAGGAATACATATGGGGAATCGACTTTCGAAAATATATACAAAAACTGGTGATAAAGGAACAACCGCGCTTTCTGATGCAAAAAGAGTATCAAAATCTAGCAGCATCTTTAACGCAATTGGTGATATTGATGAACTGAATTCACACATTGGCTGGCTTATTTTAAAGACTAAAAACATTCAAGAAACATATGATCAGTTAACACAGGTACAACATTTATTATTCAATCTAGGCGGCGAGCTAAGCTTTCCTTCTATGTCAAGCATATCAGAAGAAAATGTGATCCTAATTGAAAAATGGGTGGATGAAATGAACCAACATCTACCGTCTTTAAAAGAATTCATCTTACCTGGTGGCTCATATTTAAGTGCTAAAACACATATATGCCGCAGTATTTGTCGCCGAGCTGAGCGATCAATCATCAGTACCCATGAAGACTCCGATATATCTGATCATATTTTATCCTTCATTAATCGCTTATCTGACTACTTGTTTGTACTAGCCAGACACCTGAATAGAATAGAAGGTCATAACGACGTTTATTGGAAAAGTCACCGCATTAAAAATGATCAAACAATATAAAAACAGATGATAAATACAACTAAGAGTGAATATATAAAATTTACTTAGATGAGTATAGTATCGACATATTCATATGATTTATCTATAGTTCATTTATCATTTAATTATCTTCAGATTGGCATTAAACCATGAAAATAATCATATTAGGCGCAGGGCAAGTCGGTACTTCCTTAGCAAAAAACTTGTTAGTTGACCATGATGTCAGCTTGATTGATAATAATTCAGAAAAATTAAGAATTATTCAAAATAAATTTGATGTAAGAACAATATGCGGATCAGGAGCACATCCACATATACTAGAAGATGCTGGCGCACAAGATGCTGATATGTTAATAGCAGTAACCAGCTCAGATGAAATTAATATTGTTGCCTGCCAAATGGCTTATAGTTTATTTAAAACACCTTCAAAAGTAGCCAGGATTAGAAATAAATCTTATTTGCGTTACCCTAAGATTTTTGACAATGACCACATCCCTATTGATATCATCATCAATCCATCTGAACTTGTAACAACTAGACTTTTAAGAATAGTTCAAAACCCTGGCAGCTTTCAAGTCCTTGATTTCGCTAACTCCAGCATGCAAATGATCGGAGTGAACGTGTCACCATTATCTTTAGTTGCAGGTATCAGCGTCGCAGAATTTCGTGGCAACCTACCTGAGATTGATGCCAGAATTGTCACCATAATCCGCAAAGGAATAGCTATTGGCTTTTCAGCAGAGACCATAATTAAAACTAATGACGATGTTTTTTTTGTATCTCACAATGAACATGTTCACGCTATTCTAGCTTTGATACGGCCAAAACAACGAAATATTAAACGCATACTTATTGCTGGTGGTGGCAATATCGGAACTGCCTTTGCTCAGAATTTAGAAAAAGACTATTTAGTAAAACTAATTGAAAGCAACTATAATCAATGTCATAAAACAGCTGAAATTTTAAATGATACAGTTGTTCTCTTTGGTGATGCAGCTGATGCTGAATTACTGGAAGCAGAAAACATTGATGAGATTGATTTATTTTGCTCGGTAACAAACGATGATGACGCAAACATAATGTCAGCAATGTTGGCGAAGAAAATGGGAGCACAAAGCACAATGGCTCTAGTAAATAGTCTAAGCTACGCCTCTCTAATTGACGATGGGAGCACTATAGATGTAGCCCTTTCACCCCAAAGAACTACTATAGGAGTGATTCTAACCTACCTCAGAAAAGGCGATTTTGTTAATATATACGCCTACAATTCAGGTATGTGCGAAGCCATGGAAGTAGTCATTCATGGTGACAAAGAAAACTCCGCAGTAATTGGGAAATCAATCAAAGAATTGAACTTGCCAAATTCGGTTAATATCGGCGCCATAGTAAAAGATCATATGGCCCACATTGCTCATGGAGACACTATTATAGATAAAGGCGATCATCTGATTTTAGCAGTATCCGATTTAAGTTACATCAGATCTCTTGAAAAGCTATTTGAAGTATCACCTTCTTTCATTTAAGTAAAACGAGAATTAGTTGTTACCTAAGGAATCTTTGTTGCCACTACTCAGCTTATATTCGTGGATTGATAAAAGAAAATTTATACGCCCCATTTTAAGGTAAAACTTAGCTTAATTACAAAAATAAAAAATCATATATATTTACAATCGATTCAGCAATTATCGCAGCTGTGGGAGAATGTTTACCTTCTACAATAAACGTTTTGGTAAAAGACAAACTGTGAAAGAAAAGATATCACACCGATGTTGATCTTTTTTAAAATAAAACACAAATGAAGACTATATATTTGCTCAAACATTAATCGATGACAAGATTTTAGGGCTCATGCGACAGAGTTTAAAAATAACAGGAAAATATAATTTTCAGCCCTTCACAAAAGGCCTAATATACATATCAACATATGTTTTAGATAAGTTTGCACTCACAAGACCTCTATTAATCCTGTGAACGTATTCATCCTTAGCCTCTCCGTACTCTCTAACGTGATCAACATAAACCAAACATTCTATAAATCCACTAGACGTATTAATTTGAATATTTTCTTTAGAATAAGCGCAATCAAAAACATTTTCATAGCCATCAAGCCTTTCTTCATCAGCATCAGACAAAGAAAATATTTCACCAAGAACATAATCTTGTTTAGAGGGCATAATATTGGCATAGCCGCGTGAATAGATGAACCATTTGTACCCATCAAGCCTACCTGAAAATACATATTCAGATTCTGGACACCTATCTAACATCTGGTTCTTACACAAGTTTGAACCGTAAGCAAAATAATATTTCATAATCTCTACCCTAAATTTTAACAACACTTTGTATAATGAGAATATCTTTTCTATTTAAATTCAATAAATAAAAAAGATACCGTTCAAGCCTATTAACAAATATAGTACCATTGATAACTTAATTATTGTTCCACAAAATAGGATTTAGCCATTGGATAAGATCACACCTCAACTATTAAAAATACTTAAAGATAGAATTATGCTCCTAAAAGGACCAATGGGAACAATGATTCAAGCCTACAAGCTAAATGAAGAACAATATAGTGGAACCCAATTCAAAGACCATTCTATGGAACAAAAAGGTAATAATGATTTATTAAATATTACACAACCAGAGATAATTGCCGAAATCCACAGAAAATACCTTGAAGCTGGCTGTGATATCATCGAAACAAATACTTTCAATTCAACAAGCATTTCCATGGCTGATTACGGTATGGAAGATCAAGTTTTTAATATTGCTTATGCTGGAACTCAAATTTCCAGAAAATTAGCAGATGAATATACCCAGAAAAACCCTAGCAAACCAAGATTTGTTGTTGGGATTCTTGGGCCTACAAACAGAACTCTTTCCATATCGCCAGATGTTAATGACCCAGGCTTCAGAAATG
>JBLIDR010000261.1:0-4294 GCA_047632655.1 Francisellaceae bacterium
AGTTATTGAGTTGGCTGTAGGAGCCCTTATAATAGTCGGGTTTTATTCGCGGTATGCTGCATTTATCGCTAGCGGTACTATGGCCGTGGCATATTGGATGGTACATGGATTAAACAACCTATTTCCTATTGCAAATGGCGGTGAAATAACTGCATTTTATTGCTTTGCCTTTCTTTATATCGCTACAAATGGCCCTGGTATTTGGAGCTTGAATAAAAAATAAAAAGATGAATCTATTAAAAAAAACACATAACATGCGTTGGCAAAATCAGCCACTTTGTGGCTTGGACTCGCAACAAGTTGCTCGCCCGTGTGGCGGGCATTATGTTCCAATAGAAGGATAAATGAAATTGATACCAAAAAAATATATACCATATGTATTTTCATTTTTTATGGCATTATTGATGTCATGCACAATGTCACTTGTGATAAGTATTTTTAACGTTGGCTTAATCGAGGGCATCATTTCCATTTGGCTCAAAGCATGGTGTTTCTCATTTATCGTTGCATTTCCCACAGTAATAGTTGTTTCGCCAATTGTAAGAAAGTTAGTTAATCTAGTAATTGAAAATAGTGAAGAAAATACATAGCCAATTAAAACATCAGTTATACCATTTTGATTAAATTTGTGACCTAATTGGTTTTATTTTTCATACATTGATATCAGTCGTTATGATCACACTTGAATCCATGGATTTTAAATCCCTTATAGCAAAATAAATTAATGGGCGAATGCGAGTTCGTTTGATGGCGCTTTCTCAGCTAAAACCTATTGAGCAAGTGTGGCAATGGCTGAGGCAAAATGAATTAGCCAATAGATGTTTTAGTGGATATGAAGATATTGTTAATGAATGTAGTCGAGCTTGGAATATTTTTGTTTCAGATGCATCTAGGGTGATAAAACTTTGTTCTAGAGATTGGATGAAAGTGGGAAGTTAATTAATCAAATTGGTATTAGTGTGTACGAAGGAACACATAATAGGTTTAGGCTTTGGACCCATAAAGCTTCGCTTCTTGAGTCCAAACTAAAGACGTTAGCTACCAATAATTATCAGGAAGTTGCTCATGATAGAAATAACACGAATTAATCACGTTAGCTTGAGAATAAAGAATTTGGATGTCACACGCTCATTTTATGTGGAGTTTTCAAAATGGGGAGCTATCAAAAACTGTTTACAAGTAATTTCCAATGAAATATCATGTTGTTTCTGCTACAGATAATGATTATGCTATTTCATTCAATAGCCGTGAGTATTGGTTTACAAAAGACTATTAACTACCTATAAATCAAGTTGTGCGCCTCTCTTTACATAAAGCTTTATATTTTTTAATTACCTGATAAAACACCATTTTTATTTTTATATTCGTTCCAATGTTCTAGTAATAGCTCAACCTTTTTTGGGTTACTTTTTGATACATCGTGAGTTTCACTAGGATCACTCAATAAATCATATAGTTGCCATACTTGATTTTTTGATTTAACTAGTTTCCAATTACCATGCCTTAATGCTTTATTTCCACGAAACTCCCAACCTTGAACTACATCTACTTGTGTAAGGTCTTCTTGTATTAATAGCGGCAATAAAGACCGGCTTTGCAACTGTGAATGTTCTTCTTCTGTTAACGACGTTCGAGTTAAATCAAGTATTGTGCTATAAAAGTCTTTGACATGGGTCATTTGATCAAGTTTACGAACTTTACTTTGATTTTTTGGTAATACAATAAAAGCAGGAGAATGAATGCCACCTTGATATACGTTACCTTTATGATGACGATTAATACCTGCACTGACAGCTGCCCATCCACGATCATAAAAATCCCAAGCATCGACAGTACCAATTTTTTGATAGCTCTTATCAAAATTATCATCGACCCACTTATTTATTCTCATTTTGTTGGCCACATTTCCGCCAGCAGGACCATTATCTGACATGAATATAATTACTGTGTTATCGAATTGATTAGTGTCTTTTAAGTGACGTATTACTCGACCAATTTGTTGATCCATTATATCAACCATAGCAGCGTAGATTTCCATCTGTCTAGAGGAGTACTTTTGCTGGTCTTTAGTTAAACTCTGCCATGAAGAGTGCTTATCTTCTTGTTTGTTAACTGTTACTGATTTAATTATATAACCTTTATTTTTTGCCGCTGAAATACGTTTTTGACGCACGATATCGTATCCAGAATCGTACTGTCCTTGATAAAGGTCGAGTGCATTATCGGGAACCTGTAGTGGCCAATGAGGTGCGGTATAGCTTAAATAAGCAAAAAAAGGCTTAGTATTTTTATGTTCTATAGTTAAATAATTTAGTAGTTTATCGGTATAACTGATGGTTGAATAAAAGTTATCTGGTAACACAACAGGTAGATCATTCTCAACATACTTTGGTTTATGTGTAGGGAAAATTGCTTTGCTTTGGGCAAAATGCCCCGCGGCACCGTCTAGCAATGCAAACGATTTCTCAAAGCCTCTTTGCGCAGGTCGTTGGCCTTTTTGGAAGCCTAAATGCCACTTTCCCGACATATAAGTATGGTAACCGTTATTTACTAATCTCGTGGCAATTGATGTTACTTGATGATTTAAATAACCTTCATATCCTGGATTTTTTTTAGTTTCCGCGCTTGATGTTTCAGCCATATCACCTAAGCCAGCAATATGATTATCGGTACCTGAAAGTAGCATAGCTCTGGTTGGTGAGCATGTTGGCGCCGTATAAAAATCACTTAAAATGGTACCCGTATTGGCTAATATATCTAAATTCGGAGTGTTTACTTCTGAACCCATATAGCCCAAATCAAATAAGCCTAGGTCATCAGCTACAACTAATAAGATATTAAGTCGCTTTGTTTCCTTAGGGAGAAATTTGTCATCAGTATGTGGTCTTGCATTAACTGATAAGAAAAATGTAAATATGCTCAGACTTAATAACAATAATTGGATACTTTTAATTCTAATATTCATGTTAAAAACCACTCCTACTATATGTTAAATATTCAACTTTGTTTTATATGTGGGTTTTTACTTGATATCTATCGGTCATATTTATTGTTTGCCGAATCATTTTGTATATCTATCGAAATTATAGATAGCGATTATTAATTTTAAAACAGATAAATTTTACTTTTAACGAGTACTGTAATGCCTTTTTAACCAAGACGTAAGTCCATCTAAGCCAGGAAAAAGTACGCGTTCAGTAATATTAGATTGATCTAGCTTATCTCTTACTTCCCATTTCAAACTTGATGGAATGATGATTTTTCGACAAATATCAGGATGCTTTTTAGCCCAACCATCTACAGTAGCATTGGAATCAGAGATAATTGAAAACAATGCGTACTGATTAATTATTCTATCGTTCATTGATGAGGGCTCAAGCATCAACAGAAACGGTTCAGTTTCGAGTTGGTCAAATTCTTTTAAATCCTTAATAACGTTGGATATTACACTTGTTGTAAACATGTTAGCCCCCTCATGATACAAAGATTTTTTCAATCTATCGGGAAGAACAGCATGTGCTTGTTCATAATTTATTGTCCAAATGGCCCCATCTTTATCGAAATCCTCTAATCTAGAGGTAGCAAAATGCATAGCGATAAGCGGTGAATAGGTCCAGTCAAGTAATCGTGTTGGCAAACCATGGTGTTGTGCTACTGCTAACCAATGCCATAATGAGTCGCTTTCAACTAAATTATTATGAGCATACTTCTTAAAGTTACGTAATAAATGTCGTTCTATTTTTTGATTGTCACCGGCGAGGCGCATTAAAGTGGTTTCTAAAAGATCGCTTTCATTATTTATTCCTCTGTAAGCGCAAGGAGAGCGGTATCGTGAAAGTTGTGAATTCCAGGAGTCACCAAATGACAATGTCATTAAATGCGACCAACTATTTGCTACATTAATCTGTATCAAAATCCACCCATAACTGTTTAATGCCTATAACCTAACGCAGTTGATATACTTGCTGCTTTTTTTATTAACTGAGGTAATACTTGCTCTAGTAGCTCATTTTTACTGTAGGTTGTCGTAGGGCAACTAACATTAAGAGATGCTATAATTCCTCTTGTATTATCTCTTATCGGTACAGCGAGGCTCGCCAGATTTTTTTCGTAGGTCTCCCAACTTAATGTGTAGCCATCGGATTTGTCTTGTTCTATTTGATTAATAAGATCTCCAATAGTTAACGGAGTATTTTTAGTGATTTTTTTTAATTCAATACCTTCATACAAAGTAGCAAGTTCAGCGATTGATAAGTTAGCAAGTAATATACGTCCTGAAGATGTGGCATACGCC
>JBLIDR010000262.1:0-4278 GCA_047632655.1 Francisellaceae bacterium
CATCAAACCAATCATGCATATGCTTAGGTAATTGAAGTTTATTTTTAGTATTGCGCTCTATTTTTCTTAATGCTTGGTAAAAACCAATAGTTTCTAAAGTATGATGAATATCAGGGTAGGTTTCGGATAAAAATATTTCGGGGTTTGCTATCGGAAGATGATTGATGAAATTTATAATTATTTTAAGTTTTTCAAATAATTCAATTTGGTAATTTAATGATGAAATAAAATTTTCATCTCTTTCTATTATTCGACTTAAAGCTGGTCCAGTACCAAATGGTGCGCGTTTTGATAATCTTGCTTGTAACTTGATTTTTTCACCTTGGAGTGTTTTTATTGGTGCTACCTTTGCTAGCTTGTTTAATAGGTAGAAATCTTCAGCAGCATTTAGCTTTGGAAAGCCACGAACTTGAGCATAAGAAAGTGGTGAGACTGCTAAGAGGCTACCAATTGTATGGTAGGAATATGAGCTGCCAGCTGAAGCTAAGCCATTAACATAAACTCTTAGAGAGTTTTCATAAATATTAATCGCGTCAATGATCTTATTATCGTTGTTAGGCACATAGTGTTCAAAATCATAAACATAAGCGCTTATTGTTGTTTCAAGTTTTTCAGGTATCTGCTTAAAATAATCATCTGGCAAAATCACATCGGCATCTGTGCTGTGTATCCATTTAATGTTTGAATCTTTGTTTTGACATATTTGAAGGATAAAATCACAGCCAATTTTTCGTGCCAATCCAACGCCTTGTTTGGATTGGATATGATTATTTTCACATAAGTAAAAAATAGCAACATCAATATTATCGCTATAGCTAATCAATGAAAAATTAGGGTTTTGAATTATTATATTTTTTGACAATAAAAAATCATATAAACATTTGTTATGTTGTTTGGTGCCGTCTGATGACAGTTCATTATCGTTTATGACTAAAGTAATTAATAATTTCCCATTCAATTTGAGTGAATTTAAATTTATTAGTAAGTTCAAAGAGTTTTGATATTCATCATAAACAGGTATAACCAGGGCGTGAGTATAGTCTAATTGATTAATTTCTTTGGCAATGTTTGATATAGGTTCAGCGTATAATTGTAAATATTTATAAATTGATTTTTCTATGGCCATCAGTTAAATCAAAAAATAATTAATTAGATTAATTTAAGTCAACAGAAGATTTTGCTTCGACTTTTTGTAGACTTGTCAAGTACGGGTTTTTAGGAAAATTTGCCTTTAGCATTTCCATAGCTGAAGTAGATTGAACTGGTAGCAGTAGCATTTTATATGACCTGGCTGATAGAACTAAGGCTGGTTCTACTTGGTTAGAATTTGGATAATGCTCAATAATTATTTGTGATCGCTTAATTGCAGCTACAAATGCACCTTTGTTGTAGTAGTATTGTCCAATTTTTAATTCAAACTGTGCGATAACACCAACCAAGTAAATCATTCTGCGTCGAGCATCGTTCACATATTCAGCGTTAGGTTCGAGTGTGATGGCTTTTTTAAAGTCTTTAAATGCCTTTTTATAATTTGCAGGATCATGGTCTTGCATTGTGTATGGTAAATACTTTTGCAAAAACCCTCGTCCATTATCAAAATTAACGACACCTAACATGTAATAGGCGTAACCTACACTTTTTGAGTTGGGGTAAAGCTTAATGTATTGTTTAGCAATAGCGCTAGCCATGGGTGAATCTGACTTTTCATAATAAGCATAAATCATTTCTAACATGCCCATCTTGCTATAACGCTCGAATGGGTACTGTGCATTCAGCGATCGATATGCTTCAATTGCTTGGGAATAATCATTCTCTTTAAGAAAAGTATGCCCAATAGCATAAATATATTCAGGGCTATCACCTTGGTATGGCATTTTATCATCCTTCGCACACCCCGATAGAATTAACAATGAGAGTCCTAAGAAGATGCCAAGAAGCATTTTTTTCATATGTTTTTAACCTTTATCATAGCAGTCTAAAGCTTATTATGTTTACAATGTGCAATCAATTTTTAGGAAGCATATTGTATGACTGATATTAAGCATAAACCAATAAATCAAATTCTGCAAAGCGTTATAGTCGATGAGTCACTTGCTGGGGAGCGTGTAGATGTTGTTCTGTCTAAATGCTTTTCAGATTATTCGCGCTCACAGCTTCAAAAATGGCTTAAACAAGGCAACATATTAATTAATGGAGAGGTTAAAAAAGCAAAAGAAAAAATTATTGGGAATGAAACAATAGAGTTGCATGCTGAAATGAGCATCCAAACTGAATGGATTGCTCAAGAGATGCCATTAGATATTGTGTATGAAGATGATGATGTTATTGTTGTAAATAAATCAATTGGTTTGGTTGTGCACCCTGGTGCTGGAAATTGTGATGGTACTCTAAGTAATGGCTTGTTAGCTTATTATCCAGAAATTAGGAATATCCCGCGTTCAGGAATTGTTCATAGATTAGATAAAGACACCAGTGGATTACTAGTTGTCGCTAAAACTTTAAAAGCACACGCCTCTTTAGTTGAGCAATTACAAAATAGAACAGTGACACGGGAGTATGAGGCAATTGCTTGTGGTTATATCACTGCTGGCTCAACCATTAATTCTGCCATAGGACGTAGTCCTCATAATAGGCTTAAAATGGCAGTAACTAAAATGGGGAAACCTGCGATCACCCATTTTAATGTTTTGGAAAGATATCGTAACCATACTAGAATTAGATGTAAATTAGAAACTGGACGTACGCATCAAATTAGGGTGCATATGGCACATGTCAATGCGGCACTTTTAGGCGATCCTCTTTATAACAAACGGATTAAAATTAATAATCAAATGAGTGATGAACTTCAGGCGCTCTTACGTTCATACAGAACCCAGGCCTTGCACGCGCTCAAATTAGCATTTGTTCATCCATCAACCAATAAGCTTGTAACATTTAAGGCGAAGTGCCCTGATCATATGCTAAATTTAATTAAAGTTTTACGCGAAGATGCTGCTGAATTATATCAGTATGATGAATTTGATGATTAAATCTTAATTTAAGATTTTTTCTTAAGAAAGAATGCAGAAATTAAACTGATTATAAGTGTAATTAAGACGATTGATAGTGCTGCCATATATTGATACATAGAGTCATGTACATGCATATTGAGAATCCAGGAGTGATTTGAGATTAATTGTTGTTTAGTTGCCGGACTTACTACAGGCTTAAATACCCCTAGAATTAAGCCTATAATTGGTTGCTCAATGATTCCGGCAAAGATATAGGCAAAAAGTTAATACAAATGATGTTGCCAATGGTCTAAGGCTCTCTTGTGTAATATTTTCTTGAATACATTGAAAGGCTAAAACACAACCTCCTAAACTAAATCCCAACAAGAAGTATATGGATAGTGCTATAGGTTCATAATACGTCGTATTGAATCTTATGAACATTATAATTGCAAAAGAGATAACACTGAATAGTGAAAATACTCTTGCAGTAATAACATAGCTGTTAAGCCTCTTTGCCATAACCCCCGAAACGATGCTGCCTAGCGTTACCCCGAAAATTATCATTGAAGTAATCATAACTGCTTGGGGTATAGCGGTACCAAATGACTGATGTTGAAATGGAATTGAAAATAAATTTGCAAATGAGATGATTGTGCCAAATATTCCTGTGAAAAAAAATGAAGCTAACCATACTTGAGGATTTTTTAAAATAATTTTGAGTCCTTCGATTAAGGGGATATCTTGCTCTTTTTTATCTTGAACATCAGTGTCATTCAAGCCAAAGAAAACAAGCGCGCCGCATATCACGAAAGCAACGGCTAATATTTCAAAAAATATAGCATAGCTGATTAATTGAATAATAATACCACCGAAAAACACGAACAATGCTCCGGCAAGGTTTGCTAGACATTGACTTAATGAAGACATTACAGGAAAGGATTTCGGAGAATAGTTTTTTTGGACGATATATAATACTCCAACATAGGTTGAGGCTAAGCCAATACCTAATAAAATTCTTGCTAGAAATAATAATTGCAAGGCTCTGGCAGTTGCTAATAATAAGGATCCTCCTGCTGAAATAAGAGCGCTAGCGCATAGAATATATTTAGAAGGTATTTTTACAAATAGTCGGCCTGAATAAAATTGAACAATGGCGTAGAATATAAAAAACATTCCAGCTAACCAGCCAAATGATGAGAGTGATATATGAAGTGACCCTATAATGCTTGGTGTATAAACGCCAAACATGACTGAGAATACCACGCTTACAATAAAAAATATTTGA
>JBLIDR010000263.1:0-4265 GCA_047632655.1 Francisellaceae bacterium
GGAGAATATCTCCGGCTTTTTTGTTTGCTTAACTAATTGAAATATAGAGAATTAAAAAAGTAGTTTGTTTTTCCCCTAAAGATTTTTTATTCCCTGCACGATACATAAACATAGACGTTACGCATCTAATAAAAATATAAGCGAACGCCTTTGCAGAAGCTAAATAAAAATAAAAGCACAGCTCTGCAACCACCAAGACAATTAATAATATAAATAGTCGGGTGGTGTTTACAAAAATCGTTAGGAGATTAAAAATGAGCTTATTTGTCAATACAAATGTGTCTTCGTTAAATGCAACTCGCCAGTTGTTTACGTCGAACAATAATTTAAGTACAGCGTTTGAACGCCTGTCGTCTGGTCTTCGCATAAATAGTGCAAAAGATGATGCTGCAGGATTGCAAATATCCAATCGTCTTACCACCCAAGTACTCGGCCTAAATCAAGCGGTAAGAAATGCTAACGATGGTATTTCTCTGTCACAAACTATTGAAGGGGCATTAGCCGAAACCACATCCGCTTTGCAAAGAATTCGTGTTTTAGCCGTTCAATCACAGAATGGTATCAATGCTTCTTCGGATCGTGTGGCTCTGCAAAAAGAGGTACAAGCTCTAAAAGATGAAATGAGCCGGATTGCTTCAACGACTCAATTTGGTGGTGTAAATGTGCTTGATGGTTCATATTCCTCCGCTTTTCTAGTGGGGGCAAATGCAGGTCAAACTATTAGTGTAAATGTTGAAAGGACAGGCGGCTTTGGGGCTTCAGGCCTAGGTATTGGGAATTTAAATGTCGAAAGTATCGCAGGTGCATCGGCTACTTTAAATTCAGTTTTAGAAGCTATTTCTATTATAGGTGCCCAACGTGCAGATCTAGGTGCCTTGCAAAATAGATTCCAATCTACTATTCGTAATCTGAGTAATATTTCTGAAAATGTCTCAGCGGCAAGAAGTCGTATTCGTGATACTGATTTTGCCGTTGAAACGGCAGAATTAACCCGCTGGCAGATAATCCAGCAAGCAAGTGTGACTGTGCTTGGTCAAGCCAATCAACGTCCGCAAGCTGCACTGCAATTATTACAAGGTTAATTAGGTTGTAAGTAAATATGTTCAATATTGTTGAACAATTACTGAAGCAGGTTGCCACTATCAATATGAGAGTACATTTTATTTTCAGTTGCATAAAATAACGACTTTGATAAAAAAGGTCGAATTACAAATTATGGGGGCAGGTTGCAACCGACCTAGCCATGAAATATTTTGTATTTCATCAATGTATTATAAAATACTAGTGTGAAGATTGTTTTATTTAACAATGAAGTCTAGGCCTTTTGATACAACCCTAACAGACAGGGCAGAAACCAGGAGTTAGGAAGGGAAAGAAGTTTAGTCCACCAGTTCTGTAGGTTGTCTAAAGCATAAATTTACATTTTTTGGATTCTTGTAATTATCACAATTATCACAATTATCACAATTATCACAATTAACAAAATTGCTAATTAGGTGATAGCTAGCGATTGACATAAAAGAGTCAGGTTTAGA
Organism: Francisellaceae bacterium; assembly: GCA_047632655.1. Lineage (GTDB taxonomy): Bacteria > Pseudomonadota > Gammaproteobacteria > Francisellales > Francisellaceae > CAJXRW01. The sequence continues at coordinate 1,536 of JBLIDR010000263.1, forward strand.
GTAAGTGGTTCAAAAGACAATGATTGAATGTTTTTGTTGCAGACTATAGGAGTCGCCTCAGGTGAAATAAAGACTGCACTTTAATAGGTTCGAAAACCAGCTGTGCATTAACAAAATGGGAGTAACTCGTCATAGTTAACCCGTAGGCATGCAGTTCAACGACCCACTGCTACTACTTTAGGTTGAAAAAATAGGCGCGGCCAAATTTTTTGAATTTGTTAGGTTAGTCACTTAGATGATTATATTAGGAATATATAGGGTAGGAAATGAGAGGCCGCCCGGGGCTGTGCCCGACAATGTAATAATGGATTGTTGCTGTGTTATGCTAAGGAGGGCGATTTTTTTGATTGTGTTACAATGATTGTAATTTGTGATGACATAATCTGTATCGAGTTTGCTCCAACTCCTAACGTGAGCAAGTTGGCCGGGGACATCCCGTAAGGGATTTTGCCCCGGCTTTTTTAAACACCATTAATATAATAGTGTTGCAAAACCTTGTAGTGCATACAGTACTTCTGCAATCTTTTTACATCTTAGTTGTGTAAATTAAAACGCCGACTAACAGGACTGAGAGTGTAGAAGTTTGGTTGAGAGGCCAGTATTCAGCTCTTCTAACCCTGCCAGTCGGACAGAAACATTGTTTGCTCCATCTCCTAACGTGAGCAAGTTAACCTAGAAGATACCTGCAAAGATATTTTCCTCGGCCTTTTTTATGGCACCAATAAATTTTTAAATCCATGTATCACAAAATCTTTGTGTTCTTGATAATATATTGAATGCTGGTGTACAAATCATAATAAAGCATTTTTTGTGCCAACTATTGATTTGTGTTTTTAATAAACTGCAAATAATGATTCATTTATTTGTCCCAAAAATTTTGTAATGCAACTCACTGTTAAAATACACATTATTTCGAGGGATATAAGAAGCATACTTTATGCTAAATATTTTATACCCTTAGTTAATCATTAATTTTTTACTATCTTAATCTCCAGGATGTAGTTCACTTATGGATCAAAATACTCAGCTAGAAATTGTAAATATACTTCATACTTTATTCAGTGATACTCAAGTAAAAGAAGAAGACAAGCAACATTTGAGTAGTATAAGAATTACTACATCAGAAGCATCACAAGAAGGCATGAAAGCCCTAACTGAAAGGCTATCAAACACTGTTTTTCCTCATGACAACCCTTTAGCGTTATATTTTTACTTGTTTGACATTTGTAAAGAACCTAAATTTATTGACATGGTGTTTGATTCAATTGGTGAGTACTTATCCCCAGCAATGTATTACGACCTTTTTTGGAACCTCAGCAGACGTTCCTTCATTGGGCAAAGCATGGGAAGTGACATTAATAAAAAACTACGTCAGCATCATAAAAAAATGAGTTCACATACAAACGCTTTTTTAGACGAGATTGGCATGAGGCAAAAAAGACAGGCTACTGGGGTGCGTAATATTGCCATAATCAGCCCTCAGATATTAAACATGCGCCATTCTCCCACCCGAGAGGCCTTTAATCTGGCCCTACACCTTGACACCTATTTTGGCTGTAACACCTACATCTTCAATACTAATTCAATGACTTATGAAAATGTAATGGGGTTAATTGAACAGTTTGAATTTAATAATAATGAAGGCCTTAAAGGTGGCCAAGTTGTTAGTGTAGATTATATGCAATTTAAGAAAAAAGACGTGCGTATTATGAGTTTTGAACCAGAGCCTATGAGTACACGTAAGTTAGCCAATATTTTAGATACATTGAACCAATTAAAAATAGATGCGGTCATTGCACACGGTGAAAACTTATTATTACAAGAGGCTGTGTTTGGAGTGTGGCCGTCTATTTTTGCGACCACAGGAACAGTCGTGCCTTTTGCGCATTCTGACGCATATTTTGTGCCCGGATATTTACACAATGAAAGTCACGAGCAGCTAGCTCGTGACTATGGCCATAGTGATTTTATGCTTGAGTCTATGCTTGTCACTCCCGAAGGAAAAGCTGAAAAATCGTTACAAAGAAACGATTTTTCTATCGATTCTGAATGTTTTATGTATCTAGTGGTTGGCACGCGTTTGAATGACGAGATGACAGCAGACTTTGCTCAAATTTGTCAACAATTGCTGGAGCATTCAACAGACTGTGTTATCGCATTCGCGGGGACTAAAACGTTAAAGTTACAAACTTATTTTTCAAAGGAAAGTATTTATGCAAACCGGGTAATAAACTTAGGGTTTCAAGATGACTTACCCGGTGTATGTAAAATGGCCGATGTTTTCCTTAATCCTTATCGTCTAGGCGGAGGTACAAGTTCACAAACTGCTATTCTGAATGGTTTGCCTATAGTTACTTTAAACCATGGTCATATTAGCGCGGTTGTTCCGAAGGCATTACGCCAACCAGATTGGCAATCTTACTTGGACTTTGCTATTGCGCTCAAAGTCGATCCTAAACTTTATATGGACTGGCAAATAAAATTGGAAGCACATTTTATTGAACATCTGAATACTAAAGATCAGGTAAGAAAAATTCATCAAAAGCTAATCGACATTGCAGCCAATAAATACCGTTAGCATGATGTATGTTTTGATTTTAAAGAGTTGGGTTAATTTTTTATATGCCAATTTTGAAATAAATTTACATGCTTCTCCATTTAACTCAGGTTGATTTTAAAGGAGTATGAATAATTGCCAATTTTAACAATCGGTTAGGTGTTTTTTCAACA
>JBLIDR010000264.1:0-4256 GCA_047632655.1 Francisellaceae bacterium
ATTGTGATTGGCTCCGTATCAATATATAAGTATAAATGCTAGCATTAGCATGTCGACTCAGTATTTAATTATTTATTTAGTGTATTTGACTGTATCACTTTAGAAAATAAGTGCTTAAATGTTCAGAGGTAAAATATTAAAGCTTGAAAAGTACGTGCGTATTCTTAATTTAATTTTAGGCTTGATCTGTATATTATCGATTATAACTATAATTTTTGAATGAATCTTATTATTTGTATGAATATGCAAAACAAACCTATGTCTTGATAGTTGCTGTAAGATAAAAAATTGATTAGTATAGTATGGATTATCCTACTCAAAGACTTATATCATAAAATAGGGGGCTATTATGCAAGAAATTCATGTTGGTGAAATCAATAATATTTATTCACAGAATAAAACTTTCGTAGTTGTTGGGCTTAAAAATATTGATGGTGTGCCTGGTAATCATCTTTCTTTCTCTGGCTTTTTAATTGGTGTTGAGTCAATTAAAATAGGGGATACTGTTTATATAGAAGGTATTTGGACTAGGCATAAACTCTATGGTAGTAAAATTAAAGGTTTAATGTGTATCAATGAGTCTAGGTTTATAAAACAAATTAACGGACGAGCTAAAAATATAGACCATATTGAGATAAGTAGTTTGCTCTACAAAGGGATATAATTAAGTAGCTACCTTTATAGACAGTATGAAAAATACAAGTAGAAATCATTGATAAGCATATGAACAGATTGGATTAAGAGTTACGCTCCGTAACCTAAGTTCTTTTTCCAGTACGCTTTTATTCCAGTGATAACATTCTGAGGGATAGCAATATAATCCATATTTTTTGCAATTTTTGCTGCTGGCTCGGTATAGTTCCAAGTGAAGAATGATAAAATTGCTTGATTCATATTTTTTGGATTATTTTTTGGTAAAAGAATAAAAGTCGTAGCATTAATAGGCCAGCTATTGGTGCCAGGTTGGTTTGTTAGAATTAATTCATAATCTTCACTTGGCTTCCACTTTGCATCACTCGCTGCGGCTTTGAATGTATCAAGTGATGGCGCTACTGCTTTGCCATCTGCATTAATCATTTTTATGGTTGTCATATGGCCTTCTTTAGCATAAGCATATTCAACATACCCGATACTGTTCGGTAAGCTTTTTACTTGAGCGGCAACACCAGCGTTCCCTTTTGCGCCAACACCATTACCTGGCCACTTAAGCGTTGTATTAACACCAACTTCAGTTTCCCAAGTAGGATTTACCTTGGCTAAATAATTAGAAAAGTTATAAGTAGTTCCTGATCCATCAGCACGGTGAATGGTAAGGATCATGCTATGAGGTAATTTTATATCTGGATTCAAAATTTGAATTTGTTTGTTATCCCAATTGATGATTTTACCTAAATAGATTTCTGATAAAACTTTTCCAGAGAGAACAAGCTTATTGTTATCAACCCCTTTAATATTGATTACAGGAACAATGCCACCAACAATCGCTGGGAATTGAATTAATTTGTGTTCTTTTAGTTGTGTTGGCGTTAGAGGTTGGTCAGAAGCAGCAAAATTCACTGTACCTTTAAAAATTTGGCGTTGACCGCCACCTGAACCAATCGGTTGGTAGTTAACTTGAATTTTGGTGTTGTTATAATACTGATTAATCCAGCGAGACATAACGGGATAAATGAAGCTAGAACCAGCCCCCATAATATTTTCAACTTTTCCAGTGTCAGATTCTTTATTTGAATTATTATCACCACAGGCGACTAACCCTAAAGTAACTATAGCGACAGATGCTAAGGTAATACTAGATTTTATCCATTTCTTCATTGTTTGTTCCTTATTTGTTATTCGTTACTAATGTATTGAATGGTTTGAGGGTCAGTTGGTTTGTTGAATAGATCACTTGTTTTTGCTTGTTCAACAATTTTACCATTGGCCATAAAAATTGTTTTATCTGAAATTCTTTGCGCTTGTCGAAGGTTATGTGTAACCATAACAATTGTATATTTTTCCTTTAATTCATGGACTAAAGTTTCAATTTTCCCAGCTGAAATAGGGTCAAGTGCTGAAGTCGGTTCATCTAATAATAAAATATCAGGTTTAATCGCTAAAGTTCGCGCAATGCATAGTCTTTGTTGTTGCCCACCAGAAAGACTAGTCCCAGCTGAGTGGAGCTTGTCTTTCACTTCATCCCAAATTGCTGCTTGTACCAATGCTTCTTCAACTCTATCTGAAAGCTCTGATTTACTTGGCTTTTCATGTAGTTTTAAGGCAAATGCAACGTTATCAAAAATCGACAATGGAAATGGGGTGGGTTTTTGAAATACCATGCTAATTTTTTTTCTAAGTTGATTTACATCTACTTTTGAGTCTAATAAATCCTGACCCTCAAGCAGAATCTCACCAGAAGTCGATTGACCCGCATATAGCTCATAAATTCGGTTAAATGTGCGTAATAATGTAGACTTACCAGAGCCAGAGGGACCTATAATGGCAGTGGTCTTATTTTTTTCTATCGTCGTGTTAATTTTTGAGAGTGCGGCTTCTTTTCCATAAAAGAAATGCAGATCCCTAACTTCAAAATAGTGTGACATTGTTTTCCCTATGTTTTATCTCTCGCTAACCATCTAGCTGATAAATTCATTAATAATACAAATACTGTTATCATTAGCGCAGCAGTCCAAGCTAGTGATTGTAATTCTGGATATGGTTGCATTGCATTTTCAAAAATCATGACTGGCAAGCTTTCCATAGGTCTGGTTAAGTCAAAAGAAAGAAAGCTATTTTTTGCTGAGGTAAATAATAATGGAGCACTTTCGCCCATGATTCTAGCCATTGCTAGAATGACGGCAGTGATTAACCCTGTCTTTGCCGAGCGATAAACGATCATGACGATCACTCTCCATCTTGGTAATCCTAGGGCTATTGCTGCTTCCTTTAACATGGGAGAGACAAGATAAAGTACATCTTCAGATGCTCTGGTAATCATTGGCATTGCAATAATGGACAGAGCAATAATTCCAGCAAATCCTGAGAAGCGTGTATGGGCTACAATAATAGTATAGATAAACAAACCAACGATGACTGATGGGGTGCTTAAAAGGATATCATTGGTGAAGCGTACAAATTTCACTAAACGTTTATTTTTGTTTGACTCAACTAAAAAAGTAGCAGTAAGGATAGCAATGGGTGCAGATACAATAATCGCTATTCCGGTTAATATTAGAGAGCCAATCATGGCATTTCTTAGGCCTAAATTACGGGTATCATGAGTAAAAATTGAAGCCGTAAAAGATGGTAAGCCATTGGCTAAAAGGGTGTATAGGATATCTAGGAGCACACAAACACTAATAATCGCAGTTGCCCAGCAGAATATGCTAAAAATTTTACTTTTAATGCGGCGTTTGAAGGAAGATTTAATTAATAAACTCACAATCTACTCCCTTTTGATTTAGATGACTTTAAAAACATGCGTGAGATGAGTAATACTATAAATGAAATGGCAAACAAAATTAAACCAGTTTCAACTAAAGCTGCTGGGTATAGTGTACCAACCGCTTCATTGAATTCGTTGGCGATGCTTGCTGAAATGGTTGTACTTGGCATGAACAAGCCAGATAAGCTATGCACGTTACCAATGACAAATGTCACCGCCATAGTCTCACCTAAAGCTCGACCAAAACCAAGAATGGTAGCACCTAGAAGGCCTGGTGCTGCATATGGGAATATGATTTTTTTTACTACTTCCCAGCGTGTTGCTCCAGTTCCGTAGGCCGCTTCTTTCATTATGTTTGGTATAGATCCAAGGACATCACGCATGATAGAAGAGATTAACGGGATAACCATAATTGATAAAATAATACTGGCGGCAAAGACACTGCTGCCAGTGGGAATGCTTTTAATGAAGAACATAATGAAGGGTTTGAAAATGACAAGCCAAGAACCATCATGAGTTAACACCTCAAATTTAGCTGCCATGTTATTCGATATTGGCATTAAATCTAATTGAATTTTTTGAATCCATGGTAGTAATACGAAAAGTCCCCAAATACCGTATACAATACTTGGAATTCCAGCCATTAACTCAATAAGTCTTGCTAGAATTTGCCCAATTCTGCGTGGCATTAGGTCGTCAATAAGCACCGCTATACCCATGCTGAAAGGGATTGCAATAAGCAGAGCAATAAAGGATGTGACTAAGGTGCCAATAATAGCAGCCCAAGCGCCAAATTGATTAGTAACGGGGTTCCATTGTTCTTTCCAGATAA
>JBLIDR010000265.1:0-4254 GCA_047632655.1 Francisellaceae bacterium
GATGGTTAGGTATGAAAGGTAGATATGATAAAGCTTTAAAAGTACTGCTTAAAACACGAAGCCGACCTGATGCGAAAAAAGAACTTGAAGAAATTAAGCGCTGTCTTGAAAGCGAACGTGACCCAAAGACACCTAAGCATTCAATATTTCAAAAACGCTATATTATTCCATTATGTATTGTGTTTTCAATTGGTATGTTGAATCAATTAACAGGAATTAATTCTTTCTTGCAATTTAGTGCCATAATTCTTCAAAAATCAGGATTACATTCTGATATTGTAGCGATGCTCGGAAGCAATGCAATTACTGGTTTAAATTTCATTATGACAGTTGTGGCTATTAGTCTAGTAGATAAAATAGAACGACGTACTATGATCTCTTTTGGTACGGCTGGAATTTGTTTGGCTCTACTTTATTGTGGTTTTATTTATTGGGCGTTGCCATATGGTGAGTTGAGAGGATACTTATTTTTGTCAGGAATATTGGCCTTTATTTTTTGTTACGCGGTAGGGCCGGGTGCGTTAGTCTGGGCGATTATGTCTGAATTATTACCATCAAAAGTTAGAAGCAGTGGTTTAGCAATTGGCTTATTTTTAAACTCTATGGCTTCAACTGTTTTAGCCGCTCAATTTTTATCACTTTCTGGCCATATAGGCTATCAGGGTGTATTTTGGTTATGTGCGGGATTTACTTTCATTTACTTTATTCTAGCAATGCGTTTTATTCCTAAAACAAAAGGTCTGTCATTAGAACAAATTGAGAAAAAATTTATTTAAGTCGTATTAATTCTTGGAGAGAAATATGAAAAAAATTGTTGTAACAGGTGGTTGTGGTTTTATCGGTAGTCATATTGTGACTGAAGCGGTTAGCCGAGGGTTAGAGGTAACAATTATAGATAATTTACATACGGGTAAGAAATCAAATGTTGCTTCATTTATTGAAAGCAAACAAGTCAAATGGGTAAATGCTAGCATTATGAATAAAGAAGTGCTAAATGCAGAGTTAAAAAATGCTCAAAACGTTTTTCATCTAGCGGCACTGATAAGTGTGCCTGAATCAATGGAAAAACCACATGACTATGTTGATATTAATGTACAGGGTACCTTAAATGTTCTTGAGGCTTGTAAGCATAATCAAGTTGAAAGTATTACTTTATCGTCCTCAGCCGCAATTTATGGTGATAACCCGAATATTCCAAAAGTTGAGGAAATGTTACCTGAACCTAAATCTCCTTATGCTGTCACCAAGCTTGATGGTGAATACTACTTTGATTTATACACTAGAGAGCATGGTATTAGAGCAACGGCTTTGAGATATTTCAATGTATTTGGCCCGAGACAAGATCCAAAATCTCAATATGCTGCAGCCATGCCAATTTTTATTAGTAAAGCCGTTAAAAACGAACCAGTAGTTATCTATGGTGATGGTAATCAAACACGTGATTTTATTTATGTTCAGGATGTCGTACAGGCAAATTTCTTAGCAGCTGAAAAAAGTCAAGGAGGGGTTTATAATACCGCTTGGGGTCAACGTATTACGATTAAAGATTTAGCTGAGAGAATTATAAAGCTAACGAACTCTAAATCTAAAATTCAATACCTTTCAGAAAGAGCCGGAGATATTAAACATTCAATGTCCTCAAATCAAAAAATTATTGATCAGTTGCAGTTTAAAGCAAGCTCAAACCTTGATTCAGGTATTTTAGAGACTATTAAATACTTTACATCTTTATAAATTTAATTTTTTAGGCTAAATTTTTATTGTTTTAGAAATATAATATACAATTAATTGAGGTAAATAATGATTCCACAACAGCTTATCCAAGATGTATTTAATCAATTCAAAACTAATGATACTTTTCTTTCGTCTAAACCTTATGGCTCTGGTCATATTAACGATACTTTACTGGTTAGAACAGAGAAAACGATTGGTAATGAACACGATTATATTATGCAAAGAATTAACCATAACGTTTTTAAGAATATTCCTGAACTTATGGATAATATTGTTCGTGTAACTGAACACGTACATAAGAAACTTCTTGAAATTCCAAATAGTAGGCCTGAGGTTGAAACTTTAATTGTCATTCTAACCAAAAAGGATGATCAGCCGTATATTATTGATTCAGAAGGTAATTATTGGAGGATGTATATTTTCATCTCTGAAGGTGTAACCCATGATTTAGTTACTGATTATAATATGGCATATCAAGGAGGCCAAAAATTTGGCCAATTTCAGCGTTTACTTGATGATCTTCCAGGTGGACCTCTTTTTGAAACTATACCAGAATTTCATAATATTGAACTTAGGTTAAAGACATTGTTTGAGGCAAAAACTCAGGATATTAAATCTCGGGCTAAAAATTGTCAGGCAGAACTTGATTTTATTGAAAAAAATGCGCCATTTATGTTTGAAGTTTTAAGGCTTGGTCAAGATAAGAAAATCCCATTACGTGTCACCCATAATGACACCAAATTTAATAATGTTTTGTTGGATAGTGAAAATAAAGGTCTTTGTGTTATTGATTTGGATACGGTAATGCCGGGTTATGTTCATTATGACTACTCTGATAGCATTCGTACTGTAACGAATACTTCAATGGAGGATGAAGCAGATTTAAGTAAAGTTAATATGGATATGAATTTATTCGAAGGTTATACAAAAGGGTTCATGGAAGAAGTTGCAGCTAGTTTAAATTTAATTGAAAAAGAAAGCTTAGGTCGTTCTGTAAAATTATTGCCTTTTACGATAGGTGTTCGTTTTTTAACGGATTACCTTCAAGGTGATAAATATTTTAAGATACACACTCCAGATCACAACTTAAAGCGTGCAAAAGTTCAATTTAAACTGACACAGAGTATTATTGATCAGCAAGATAAAATTGATGAATTTTTTAAGCCATACCTTTAAGTTATGAATAATAATTCTCAGACATGCAAAAATGTTAACTTGACACAAATAGAAATGCAAAAGCATCTGTTTGAAATAAATAAATCTCTTGGCTTGAAGGCGGTCCTAAAATATTTATATAAATGGTCTTTAGATGTTGGTTATTTAACACAAGGTAAGCTCAATGATAATAAGCGTTATGAATTTTTTGATAAAGATCTAGATATAACGTTTAAAACACAAATTAATATTGCGCGTAGTCAGTACTCACCTAAACCTCTTAGCGGTAAAAACATACCAAAATTACATTGCCCAATTTGTTTTGAAAACATTGGCATTCAAGGGAAGGAAGATTTACGTGGTTATGAATTTGATTTAGGTTTAAATCGACCCTTCTTTATTCAGTTGACACCATTTCCATTATACCCAAAACATTTTGTGCTTGTTGATAAAAAACCGACACCTATGATTATGTCAGAACAAAGTGTACGTGATCTAGTAACCTTTATTGATCTAGCGCCAGTATATGTTGGTTGTTCCAATAGTGATGTTGAATGGGCAGGTGCTTCTATACTGACACATCATCATTATCAAATTTTTGATAACTTACACTTACCCATAATGGAAGCTAGTGTGATTCCAAATTTTTCAAAAAACATCACTCGTAATAAGCAAATTATAACATATAGCTTATTAGATTATCCAATCGCGACATGTCTGGTTGAATGCCCGCAAGCTGAAGAGTTTATAAAAGTTTGTGGTGAGATTATTAAAAACTGGAAATTAGCAGTTCCTGGTAAAAATACCTGTAATCTTGTTGTTAAAAATAATGCTGAAAAGAACCTTTATCAAGCATACATTATTTTTAGAAACCCAGATTTTCGTACACCAGAAAATTTAACGCATATCAAAAGCGAAGGCGTTGGGATTATTGAAGTTGCTGGTGAGGGGATATATCCAGTTCCAGAAACTCAGAAAATTTGGGATGAAATTGACAATAATGGATTGAAAATTATTAAAGGTATTATTGCAGGTAATAATCCTGTTATATTGGATGAATACGATCAATTGTTTAAAATAATTTCTACCAATTAAAAAAAGGATCACTAATGATTATACAAAAAATATTTACATCAAGTGCCATTGTATTATCTCTCTTATCAATATCATTACTAAGCTACTCAGCTCCAACCTCAGTATCAACAGGAAAGTACATAACCATTACAAATAATACAGGCTCCTCTCAAAAATTTTATTTTGAGCTATCTAATCCTGATTCTAACGTATTGCCTTGTTGCTGAATTAATGTTCACCAAGAACTTATTACAACCGCTAATATTAGCTTAAAATTCATTACAAAATATA
>JBLIDR010000266.1:0-4245 GCA_047632655.1 Francisellaceae bacterium
CGTTATTATGTCGAAATTGCGGGCATGAAATGGAGTTGTGTCAATTATATCATCCCGATAAAGGTGTTATCTGGGATTTACAGGATAAGCTTTCGAAGGGTCTAAGGATTTAATTAATTTTGTTCTTTGTTGCTAGATAACGAATATAGGCGATTGTTTGAGTCATTTTTGATAGGTGTTAATGGTTAAGGTAAATATGTATTTTAAATTATACAAACTGTTATGGTAATGTTAAATATAATCATAGCAAATTTTGTCTTATACTAAACGATCGTTTTAACCGCTACAAAAAAAGCAAAAGGCGGATTAATATGTAAAATCAAGACGCACTAAGCAAATACGAGATTATTGAAGACTATATCAATGACAAATCGCCATTAAAAACGATTAGTGAAAATTCGGTGTATCATCAAGAACACTATTACGCTGGGTTGATCACTTCAGAGCTTTGCGATATTAAATATATCGGGAAGGAATACCCAAAAGCTATTAGGATTTTATGAAAAAAATGAAAAAATAATTTAGGTTCGTTCACAAAAGAAATATAAGATCGAAGGTGTGTCTTGTTACCTCAAGAAATCAGGTCAAAAATATCATACAATTACGGAAATGAATCAATCTATTAAAAATATGTTTAATAATGCTTCAACCATTTAGTTATCTGCAGCTGATTCAGAAATATTCGCCAATATCCTCTTGAATCCACCTAAAGCCCCTAATAAAAAATCAAGAGAATCCGCCGAACGCTACAAAAAACTTTTTCGAGAGCCTTGATCTTTATTTTGGAGAAACATCCATAAAGAATTAGGAGCTTAGATAGTAACCTGCCAATAAAATTGAATTAATGCATGTAAATGTATTCTTATCTGCAGGTGGCGTTAATGAAATGGACTCGGGGAAAGTTGTTAGGCATTACTAAATTAGATATAATTTTCTTGTCAGGGTATGGACATGAAAATACGTTTATATTAATAAATATGAATTTTGCTATGGACATGGATGAATCACTGGAAAGACTTGTTTATTGGGGCTTTAAGATGCGTCCATGTTAATGTCCATTGTCGTTATAAGGAACACTTGGGTTTGTATTATCTGTTTTAATCATTAAAGCTATACTCCATTTTATGCTATGGTTATATTTTTATGCTGCATTTTTTTGATTACAAACACCCAAAACTTGAAGTCGGATGTTGCTTTGATTAATCTCACTAAAACCACCCAACATAACTAAATAATTATATTATAAATTATTTGTAAGCTAATTACAGGTGGATATCAAAACCCGATAAGCTTCGATTAGTGGTACGCCAATCTTTAAAAGTGAGTCAATCGCTTTCTTTGTTCGGTGATTTATTATTATTTCTTTCATTATTTGCTCCTATGCTGCTACTTTTTCAAAAACCATGTTGGTAATGACTTCACTTAAATTTGATGGTTTTATTCCATTATATTCTTTAACCAACTTAGTTCTAAATGTACCTGTTTTTAACAGTTTAACCTTAAAGCCTTTGTTACCCACCTCTATATGAAATGTCGTATTTTTACCTTGCTTTGATGCGTTAAATTCTAAGTTAGATTCATTGACTTGGATGTGGTTAACCCCCCAATACCAGAATTCGTCTTTAGCGTTTAAATAGTTTAAAATATATCTGCCTGATGCCATCTTATATTCTCCCTTATTAGTGCTACAACAATTAGTATAATGTACCTCACCACTTATGGTCAAACCCGGTTAATCTCTTGATATTTATCAATATATTTCAAATATAAATTTTATATCGATGCCTTTCAAGCACTTATTTATGCGCAAATAAAACATAATATTTTCCTTGTATTTTCTCCAATCGATGCTCAACCTTAACCTATCTGACTTTGCAGTATGCTGCGGCATTTTTACTCAATATTATTAAATATTAAGGGGTATCTATGGTACTTACTTTTTCCACCAGGATTAATTGTCATCACATACACTCTATCCGTTCCATCAAAGTCTCGACACTTCAAGCCAACGATATAAGCACCGTCATTTAAGACATCCCAATCGTATTGTATTTTTTGTGTATCTGGATCAGTGTAATGTTCTCTAAAGGAGCTAATCATAATTTTTACTTTTCTAGGGAAGTGTTCATCCCACTTTCCTATTTTGAATGAATCTTCTCTGGCACAGTTGGTTTGAGGCAAATGCCCTGCCTCCCCCTTTCTTCTACCCCAAGCATATAACTTTACGCTACCATTTTTTTGGCGTATCGGTAATTTTGCAGTTGGTATACTAAAAAAAACTTTTTTCATTGTGCCATCATAAGCATACATAACTGCGCCACACATTAACTAAGCCTATTTAATTGGTTTTTATCAAAGCGTAATCCTGTATAGATTCCATCAATATAAATTTGGTCAGCGTTGTATACGAGTTCTGCTGGTAAATCGCCCTCTTCGACGGCTTGCCTGTTGTGGGTGATAAGCGTTACGGTGTAGTCACTATTTAATTTAAATTCTTTGAGCGTTGCTTCCGTTTGATTATCAATTAGCGCCGCAACAATATCACCATTTTTGGCTATATTTTGTTTTTTCATCATGACTGTCTCGCCATCTAAGATGCCAGCATCAACCATTGAGTTACCTTTAACCGTTAACATATACAGCCCTTTATTTAAGATGATCTTACTAAAGTCAAAATGCTCTAAAACCTCACTCGCATCGATTGGCTGGCCAGCCGCAATTGATCCGACAATAGGTAACTTAAATTTATCTAAATCGTTTGCATTAACGTCTTTTAATACTGGGACATTCCTTTGGTCAATTAGGTTTAGACCTTGTAATTTCTTTATATAATTTGTTTTTACATTTCCTCTATTACCATGATTTATGCCTAGATGATCACAGATTTCTGTCAACATGGGTGGCGTACCATGTTGCTGATAATGGCTCACTATAAAATCATAGACTATTTGTGTTCTTTTGCTTAAATTCATAGTTGTTTATTAATTTATAACATTGTTGTATTATTACAAGTATAAACAATAACAATGTTATTACAAATGAAAAAAGATTTTTATTGCCCGGATACAAAAACACTTTGGCCTAAATGTGTCGCACATATAGATCTCGTAGCTTTTTTTGCATCAATCGAAAGTCTAGATAATCCTGTGTTACGCGGCAAACCAATCGTGGTGACAAATGGCGATAAGGGTACAACGATTATCACTTCTAGTTATCAAGCGCGTGATCGAGGCGTGAAAACAGGATGGAAATTAAAAGAAGCACTAGCGGTATGCCCTGAATTGATTCGCTGCCCGTCTAGGCCAGAAAGATACACTGAGGTTTCAATAAGCATCATGGCTGCATTACATGATATAACGCCTGTTATTCAAGTCTTCTCATGTGATGAAGCATTTTTAGATTTAACCAGTGTTTTACATTATTACGGGTCTGTAGATAAAATTGCCAAACTTATTCGCAAAAATGTCTTTGAGTCATCTGGTGGGCTGCGTTGTTCTATTGGGATATCAAGCGGTATTTTGCTTGCTAAGTATATTGCGAAAACCAACAAGAGTTACACGACTATTGTTGGCCCTGATAAAATTAGAGATGTCATCGCTGAAGCCAAGATTGGTGATATATGCGGTGTGGGAAAAAAAATAGAAAAATACTTAAATGATCACGGGGTTTTTAAGTGCAAGGATATGCGTAAGTTGCCTATGGATGTCATGGCACGTCGCTTCGGCGATATGGGTAGACGTATTGTGCTTGTATGCAATGGTGAAGACCCCTACCCTGTTGTAACCGAAGCACCTATCCCAAAGTCACTTTCACGTTCAAAAGTTTTACCTCCTGCCACCCAAGATATAAATTTAGTTTACGCCATAATGAAAACGCTAACGGAACGTCTTGCTACATGCCTAAGAAAAAACCATACCAAGTGTAAAAGATACCAATGTTATCTACATACTGATTTAGGCTGGATCAGTAAAAAATATATGCTTATTAGACCCAGTAATTCATCAAAAGAGATATGGTCAGTTGCAGAAAAGTTACTTTCACTTTGGTCAGGACAACCCGCTTATCAAATTGGCATAGCAGCCTTAGAGCTAGAAGAGGAAAAACAGGTACAATTTGAACTTAACTTAACAGGTGAAATTATAGTAGATGCAACGGATCCAATTGACTTGGTTAGAGATCAACTCAATCAAAAATTTGGTAAAAATACGCTTATCTCAGCGACCGAATTATTTAATAAAAATGCTA
>JBLIDR010000267.1:0-4242 GCA_047632655.1 Francisellaceae bacterium
TATAACCATTTAAATCACCAAGTTTAGGTAATGATTCAGTTGTAGACTTATCCCATAACTGTGCAACTTGATCTTGCACATCATTACGCATTTCCCAATCATCAATTCTTATGCGTCCTTTGTCATCAACAGGAACTGAATTTTTTGTGAAAAGTCGATCAGCATACATACGCTGAATCTGTTCGATACAGCCTTCATGTATACCTTCTTTTTTCATTACTTTATATAGCAATGAAATATACAAAGGGATAACAGGAATAGCTGAGCTAGCTTGCGTCACTAGAGCCTTATTAACAGAAACATAAGCATTTCCACCAATATCTTTAAGCTTATCAGAAATTATGTGAGCTGTGCTTTCAAGATGATTTTTTGCTTGACCAATCGTTCCACTACGATATATTGCGTCTGTAAGGCCTGGCCCTATATAAGAATATGCAACAGTAGTGGCTCCTTGGGCGAGTAAATTATTCTCTTTCAAGCCATTTACCCACATTTCCCAATCTTCTCCGCCCATTACAGAGATGGTATTTTTAATATCATCTCCTTCAGCTTGGTCAATAGAAATCTCAGAAACCTCTCCACTGTGGAAATTTACAGTTTTGTTTGAAAAATTTGAACCAATTGGCTTTAATGCAGAACGATATAATTCTCCTGTATTAGGGTCAGTTCTCACTGGTGAAGCAAGACTGTAGATAACTAAATCAATCTGGCCTAAATCAGCCTTAATGAGATCAAAGGTTTTTTGTTTGATTTCATTTGAAAAAGCATCTCCATTGATGCTTTTAGCATATAAGCCTGACTTATGTGCTTTGTTTTCAAATGCAGCAGTATTATACCAGCCTGGTGTCGCTGTTTTTTTATCCGTAGGTGGTTTTTCAAAAAATACCCCAATAGTTGAGGCATTAGATCCAAAAGCACTAGTAATTCTAGAGGCCAAGCCAAAACCAGTAGATGAACCTATAACCAAAACTTTTTTTGGTCCATCAATTAAACCTTTAGATTTCACATATTCTATTTGATTTATAATATTTTTTTCACAGCCTTTAGGGTGAGCTGTTAAACAAATAAATCCACGTACTCTAGGCTTTATAATCATAATTTATATACCTTATAGAAATTATTACAAAACTAATATATTGACTATATTAATCCTAATTTTAATTAAATACCCAAACTTTCTTTAGCTGGTGTGTATTTAAAATCAAATGTTTCTGCAACAGCTTTGTAAGTTAAATCGCCCATATGAATGTTTAAGCCATTCAACAAATGCATATCTTGTTCTAAAGCTTTCTTATAGCCAAGGTTAGCTAATTTAATGGTATAAGGTAAGGTCGCATTATTTAAAGCAGCTGTAGAGGTACTTGCAACAGCTCCAGGCATATTAGCAACACAGTAGTGAACTACATCATCAACAACAAAAGTTGGATCATCATGAGTGGTTGCTTTAGAGGTTTCAAAACATCCACCTTGATCAATCGCGACATCAACAAGAACAGATCCAGCTGCCATTTTCTTAATCATATCACGAGTAACCAATTTTGGTGCAGCAGCACCTGGAACTAAGACAGCACCAATCACTAAATCAGCCTTAGTAATATAATACTCCAAGCTCTCTTTTGTTGAATATATAGTGTTAAGTTTTGGACCAAAATAATCATCTAATTCTTTTAATCTATCTACAGAACGATCTATAACCGTTACATGAGCTTCCATGCCAATGGCCATACGCAATGCATTTAAACCCACAATACCGCCACCAATAACGACAACATCAGCAGGCTTAACCCCAGGAACACCACCAAGTAAAACACCTCTTCCACCCTGAGCTTTTTCAAGACAATGAGCTCCGGCCTGTACAGAAAGACGTCCAGCAACTTCACTCATTGGAGTCAATAAAGGCAAACGTCCTTTGCTATCAGTTACTGTTTCATAAGCAATAGCAATACATCCAGATTCTAGCAATAATTTTGTTTGCGGTAAATCTGCAGCTAGGTGAAGGTAAGTAAAAAGTATTTGACCTTTACGTAACATTTTACATTCGTTAGTTTGCGGCTCTTTAACTTTGACTATCATATCTGCAGTGGCAAATATCTCCTCAGCCGCGTCAATAATTGTTGCGCCTGCGTCTTTATACATTTCATCTGTATAACCTATCGCATCACCTGCTTTAGCTTGAACAAGCACTTTATGGCCATTTTCTATTAGCTCTCTAACGCTACCAGATGTAAGTCCAACCCTATATTCGTGGTTTTTAATTTCTTTTGGTACACCAACAATCATAACTCTCTCCTGTAATTATAAATTTATATAACTTGGCAGAATTATAATAAACAAATCGGTACAACACAAACTAAATAAAATTTAGATATTTGATAAGGGCCTAGAGACGCTAATTTTATTGCGATGATTTATTATATTCATCAGAAATTAAATCTTTAAGATTCTTCTCAACCTGTCTTTTACTAATCCCTAATTCTGACTCATACATGCTTTTGTATTCATCCCAGCATTTAGCATTCTGCAACGTAGATAATAATTTTTTCTTACCACTCAACATCTTTTTTTCAATCTCGACAGGATTTAGCTTGGATGTCAAATTATCCAGTACAGTCTTAATAGAATGATCTGACGCTTGAAAGTGCTGCACAATTTCATTTACCGACTCACCAACAGCTTGACGTGCTGGCATCAGAGAATCTGAATTATCATATAGAATTGTTTCCAGTGCTTGCTTTGATGACATACTAAGCTTTATCGGATTTTTAACTTGTGAGGTAAACATTGTTAAGTCACTATCAAGTTTACTTTTAGCACTATTGCGCTCCATCATTAAACGAATAATCCCATCAAGAGAATAAGATAAGATGTCAGAAATATCTTGATACAATTTACCTTTATCTAATTGCGCTATTATTTTAGGGTTAATACCAGTACGTTTGCAAAACACCAGCAAAAAATCATTATGATCAAAACCAGTCGTCTTTTCTAATGACATAGGAATTTCACCTGAACGCGCTTCAGATTTATTATTAGGTTTTTTAAGATTAATCAAATCTAGTTCATCGACATGACTGAGCATGGCTTTGGAAAGTTGAAGCTTATCCTGGTCAATAAACTCTTGAAGTTGTATTTCATCATCAGATTCATTATCTTTAAATTTTGAAACATTAATATCTGCGGAATAATTTTTTACTTCATCACCTGTAAAATCCGAACTTGTTTTGGTCAAAATATTTAGGTCAGACTCTTCCTTTTCCTCTCTAAATAAATTTTCAGGCAACATGTTCAAACTATCGCTATCGTCAGACAATAATTTTTTTTCATTTGATGTATCGAAAGCATCTTCTGACTGGGAAAGACCTTTTCTACCTATTTTATTAGGGTCAAACACCTCATCATTATGTAAATGAGAAAATACATCTCTAGTTTGATAGAGATTAGATGGATCGGCTTTTTTATCAAAAGGTAATGCTTTAGATTTTTGTGACAAATCGTGCTCATCTAAAAAGCTTAATTCAGAACTAGGTGATGTTGAATCATCTTGTGAAAAAATTAATGAGTCTAAGTCGTCACTATCTTTTTTTGTTATATTAGCCACCACATTCTTGTATAAGCCAATTTCAATAACATCGCCCGTTTTTAACTTTATAGGAACATTTTTTTCCATTTTAAGATTATTTAATTTCGATCCATTAGTACTAATATCAGTCGCATAATATTCACCAAATTGATACTCAATCTGTATATGCTTACTTGAAACCCTGCGACTTGAATCCTTCAAAGTCCAATCACATTGGGTGCTTCTACCAATAATTCCACCAAGCTGGCTAAATTTTTTCTCTTTTGAGGCTTGAGCATACTCTGCACGAACATCAGGAAAATTAGATATCTTTATCGTTAGCATTTAACTTCTACCTATTTATTAAAAAGTTTAAACAAAGGACACATCTACAACACATATCGACATATTATCCCTACCTTTGTTATCCAAAGCTTGTTGTACGATACGAGTACAAGAAATCCCAGGAGTATAATTTTCATTCATAATATCCCACAAAACTTCATCATTGACTTCTTTATTAATACCATCCGTACACAGTAAAAATCTTTCACCACCTTTAAGTACAAGGCGATTTTCAGATACATCAACTTCTTCATCACCACCAACAGCTCGGGCAAGAGCACCTTTATATTTTTCTGCCATCGGATGGAAATCATCAATTTGACCTTTTTTTTTCATGA
>JBLIDR010000268.1:0-4242 GCA_047632655.1 Francisellaceae bacterium
CTTTTCTACACCAGCCGCGATATATTTTGCCATTTGATAGGTAGCACCAGATTTTGTGTAATATAGAATAAGAATGTTTTTCATATGATAATCTAGGTAAATTAGGATTAAGATAGATTATACGAACATTTAATATTTTATGATATTTATTTTTTAGGGTCAGTTAAAATTTGATAATGACTGCTCTTAAGATCTAATAATTTTGGCTTTTCTTTTAACTTAATACGATATGATTTTACCTGAATCTGAATATTATTTTGTTGTGAAAGATTTAAAGCAATCGCGCATAAAGAGTCAGACTCTATTTTATAACTTACAAACTGAACTTGTTCTGTGGATTCTTGATATAAAGTTAGATTATTATTTAGTTTAAAACTATATTGGCTTAAATTACCCGCTATACCTCGACCTTGAGATTTTAAAGCGGCTTCTTTTAATACCCATAGAGTATAAAATAATTCTCTTTGTTCTTTTTGAGATAATCTACCCAACTCTTCAGCTTCATCTTGAGAAAAATAGTTTTGGGCAATGCCTAATATATTTCGCTTTAGATTCATCTTTTGAATATCTATACCAATATCACATTTTCTACACACAGCCAGCACAACCCAATCATGACTATGGCTTATATTAAAATAATAGGTTACTGGGTCTGATAAAAATGGTTTCCCTGAATGGTATTTATTAAAAACCAATATCTCTTCTGGTACGCCTATTTTTTCACTTAATATCTTTCGTCTCAACCACTTTGATATTGCCCATTCTTTTTGCCTTTTGGATGACTTAAGTTCACTTAAGGCCAAACTTTCATCTTTAGTTAGAGGTAAATCTTGAATAGCAAAATCATTCACATTAGCAAAATATATTTCAACACCTATAATGTAAGACATATAAAAATACTCGTTAATTTCTTAAGAGCTATAGCGCTTGAAAATCAAAGAAGTGTTAATGCCACCAAAAGCAAAGTTATTACTCATAACATACTGACAATCGATGGATCTATCTTCATGTTGAATGTAATCTAACTCAGCGCAATTTTCATCAATATTATCTAAATTAATCGTGGGTACAAAAGTATTATTATTCATCATACAGATACTCAGCCAAGACTCTGTGGCACCACAAGCCCCAAGTGTATGGCCAAAATAACTCTTAAGCGAACTAATAGGAATTTTATTACCTAAGACTAACTGAGTTGCTTTTGATTCAGCAATATCACCACGCTCAGTTGCCGTACCATGTGCATTGACATAACCAATATCTTGAGGTGACAAATTGGCATCTTCTAAGGCAAGCTCTAAAGAAATTTTCATTGTTTCCGCGGTAGGCTGGGTAATGTGCTGAGCATCGCAATTCGTGCCAAAACCAACGATTTCAGCATAAATTTTTGCTCCTCGAGCTTTGGCATGCGAGTACTCTTCCAGGATAAGACTGCAAGACCCCTCACCAATTACTAACCCATCACGATCCTTATCAAAAGGTCTTGGAGTTAAATTGGGTGAATCATTTTTTTGGCTAGTGGCATACAATGTATCAAAAATAGCAGTCTGGCTGATACACAACTCCTCAGCACCTCCAGCAATGATTACATCTTGGTAACCATGCTTAATACTCTCATAGGCATAACCAATGGCTTGACTACTTGAAGTACAAGCGCTTGAGGTTGGAATGACACGCCCTAATATGCCAAAGAATAAAGCTGCATTAACCGCACAAGTATGGCTCATGCCTTTAACATAAGTCGTAGCAGTAACATTTTTCATCGACTGTTGAAGAATAATCATGGCTAAATCACTTAAGGCCTCGTTGCTACCAGAGCAAGAACCATAAGCGATACCTGTACGACCATTGCTTAAAATATCTTTGCGGTCTAGTAAACCAGCAATTTCAAGTGCATTTTCGATAGAAACAGTTGATAGCTTAGCGATACGACCCATAGCTCTAATCTTTTTACGCGTATAATGTGCAGGCAAAGTAAAATCTGGAATAGGAGCACCTAACAAGGTATGCAAGCCTTCATAACATTTCCAATCTTCCATTATTCTAATACCAGTTTTTTTAAGCTTAATATCATGATGGATATCTTGCCAATTATTACCCAAAGAGGTAATACCTGACATTCCGGTAATCACGACGCGTTTGCTCATACTATCCCCCCATTAACTGAAATAACTTGACGTGTGATATAACCAGCTAAATCTGACATTAAATAATGAATTAAACTCGCAACCTCTTCTGGTTTACCAACTCGTCGTGACGGTATATATTTTAAAATTTCAGTTAGCTCAACATCATCGATCATACTTGTTTCAATTAAACCAGGCGCTACGCAATTAACCGTTATCTTCCGCTTTGCTAACTCAAGCGCCAAAGCTTTTGTTGCACCAATGATACCAGCTTTGGCTGCACTATAATTAACTTGACCTCGATTGCCAGCAATACCAGAAACTGATGCGAGTGTAACAATCCTGCCACCTTTACGCATTTGCATCATAGGCATAATACATGGCTTAATAACATTGTAAAAACTATCTAAGTTAGTGTGAACCACGTCATCCCAGTCATCACCTTCCATCGCTGGGAAAACAACATCACGACAAATACCAGCATTACTGACCACACCATAGTATGCTCCATTTAATTCAAGATTATCAGTAATAACGTCATGACAGGACTGACGATCAGTTATATCGAATTGAATTATTTCACCAGAAAAAGATTCACCACGAGATAAAATCTGATTAAGCGTATTTTCAGCACCTTCTTTATACGAGTTATAATGAATAACGATATGAAAATTATCTGCCAACATTACAGCCGTAGCTTGACCAATGCCTTTGCTTGCGCCCGTGACTAGTACTCTTCTTTTCATTTAACTGCTTTCCCTTTTAATATATTATCAATTTGATCATTTTCTGGTAAAATAGTATTCAACTTAGCACTACAAATTTTTTGGTTATCAATATAAATCTCACAATCAAAGACGCCAATGTTACCCTCTAAGTATATTTTATATCCTTTGATAGATAAACATTGCCCAAGTTTAAAAATAGAACTCTCTGTTTTAAAAGCTCTAACACTCAATAATAAACCCATTTTAGACTTTTTAGGATTAGGATTATCATTGCGAAGCCCAGCATATATTCCAATGGTTTGTGCCATATACTCTATGCCAACCCAACTATATACTCCATTTATATCAGAACGATAAAAAATATCATCTTTAGAAATACTTACCTGACAGGAAACTGTTTGATCTGTTATTTCAATGATTTTATTAATCAAACACATTTTTCCCTGATGAGGAATTACACTTTCAGGATTTAAAGTCTCGACCATGGTTAATCACACCGACTGATAATAAGACTAATGTTGCTACCACCAAAAGCAAAGGAGTTACTCATAAAATTTCTTTTTTGCCATTTTTTTTCAGTTTCCATCAAACCTATCTTAGGTAATTTAGAATCATATTTTTTATCCCAAACATGTGCTGGTAATCTACATTCAGGGTTGTATTCAGCAGATAAAAGTAACCAACAAAAAGCCAGTTCATGTGCCCCTGCTGCACCTAAGGTATGACCAATCAAAGGCTTTGTTGAGCTGCAATATGTTTCGTCACCAAAAACATCGTGCACCATTTTACTTTCCACTTCATCATTTTTACGTGTAGCTGTACCATGAAGATTAATATAACCAATATCTTGTGGTTGTAGATTAGCAGATTTCAAAGCTTGATTTATCGCAATCTTTCCTCCATTACCATCAGGGTCCGGTGCAGAAATATGGTATCCATCTGATGATTCACCAATTCCAGATAATTTTATTTCGGATGGATCTTTACTTAAAATGAAAAGCGCAGCTCCCTCGCCAATATTAAGACCAGATCTGTTTTCACTAAAAGGCTGACAAATTTTTGCTGAAACGAGCTCAAGAGAATCAAAGCCATTAAGTGTTAATTCACATAATGAATCACTTCCACCAGTAATCACAGCATCACATAATCCAGACTTTATTAATCTATCAGCAGCGGCAATCGCTTTTCCACTGGAAGAACAAGCTGTCGAGATGGTGTAACAGACTCCTTGAATATCTGCATATTGCGCCAGAAAGGTTGAACAAGAAGCAATGTCTTGCTGAGCATAATTAAACTTTTCTGGAAATTTATTGTCTATCTGTTTAGCTTTCCACGCATGTTCTGACGAGCCAATACCTGAGGTACTTGTCCCTAAAACAATACCAATC
>JBLIDR010000269.1:0-4234 GCA_047632655.1 Francisellaceae bacterium
AACAAAAGCTAAAAAAAATAAATCTGAGTCAATGGCTAAGCAAAAACAAAAATCAGGCCAAAGCTTGCCCGTATTGTCTGAATTAAATTCAAATCCAGAGAATGGTAATTCAACTTTAAAAGATTTGAATAATATGGGGGGTGTCATGCTCGAGGGAGGTGCGCGAGCTATCACACAAAATATAAATATTGGAGGTCTCTCAGGAGACCAAGTATATGTTGCTGTTGATGGTATTAATAATCAGTTAACCGATTTTAGGCATGGACATAATTCAGCACGCCAATTACCTAACCCATTTTTATTTAAACAAGTTTCAGCTTCAGCTGGTGGTACAAACATTCTTTATGGGAGTGGTAATTTAGGTGGTGCGGTTAACTTTGTTACCGTTGATCCAAGTGATTTCATTCATGATGACAAATGGTATGGAGGTAGTCTGACCTTTGGCGCAGAGTCAGGTGCTCCCGGTGGAAATGTTGGTGGGGCAGTTGCTTTTAAAGCCAAAGAAGTTAGTGTTTTATTTGATGTTGTCGGTGCGCAAAATAATGATGTTAGGCTTGGACAAGGTGGTACTTTAGACAACTCTTCATCTGAAAATTTACAGTATTTAGCGAAAGCTGTATGGGATATTGATACTAGTCAGCAAATAAAAGCTTCTTTTTTATCCATGCATAACAGTGGTAAATACCCCGCGAATAATAATAAAGTCCAATCTGACGGTAATCCAGCAACACAGTTTGATTTTTTGCAGCAACAATCAAATTTAATTTATACATATAATCCAAACAACCCGTACATTGATTTTAAAATTCAGGGCTTCTTACAATCGTAGTAATGTTGAGTCTCAGGCCATTACTAACTCAACAGATACGGTAGATGTTTTACCACAGAATATTTTACTGACTCAAACTGGATTCAATACACAAAATGCTTCAACAGTATATGAACAGCACTTGTTATATGGTACAGATTACCAATACCTATCAGGTAAAGATTTAGCAGCGCGTGGTGATTCTGAAAAATTTCCAACATCAACGCAACAGCTATATAGCGTATTTTTTCAAGATAGCTGGGATATTATCGAATCGTTAAACGTCACAGTAGGTGGTCGAGCTAATGGTTATTTTAGTGAAGCTTCAGGCCAAATTAATAATGGGGTCTTATTCACCAAACAGGCAACAGTTACTTACAAAATTATTGAAAAATGGTCAGTATATGTGGGTTATAACGAAGGCTTTAAAATTCCGAGCTTACAAGAGCTTTATTATAGTGGTTTATATGCTGGACGCACTGATAGGCTATTTGTCGCAAATCCAAATCTAAAACCAGAGGTGAGCCAAATTAAAACACTTGGAACCTCTTTTACACAGGAGGTTACGGAAACACAGTCCTTTACTTTATCAGGTAATATATTTTTAAATAATGTCAAAAATTATATTATTTTAACTGATGTTGGTAGTGGGACTGGTCCTACACCAGTAGAAAGACAGAGTGTTAATATTGATAAGGCATTATTATACGGTTATGTCGTCAATGGCCTTTACAATACTCCTTGGTTTGGTCTGGCAACTAATTTCACTTATACTCGAGGTGAGACGCAAACCGCGTATGAAAATGAAAAAGGAGGTTCCATTCCTAGTGGTAACCCCTTGCCAATTCCTCGAGCAAAGGGCATGGTCTCAGTCATGATTCCAATAGAAGTAATAGAAAGTGATTTTACGACGACGGTTAACTATGCCATTGCGCAAAATTATATCCCCATCACTTCATCGGCTAGTAGTGTCCCAGGATACACTTTACTTGGTTTTGCATATTCTTGGCATCCAATTGGGCTGCTTGGTGGTTTTAATATAACGGCTGGAGTTGATAACGTGTTGAATCAAGATTATGTCAATTATGATCCAAACAATTTGTATATTAATCCAGCTATGGGGCGCAATTTATATGCTCAAGCAACCTATAATTTTTAACGATCATTAGAGTGATAAGCGCAGTTAGGATTATCTTTGCAGTTTTAGCTTCTGTAGGGCTTAACTATGCTATCTTTTCTTCAATGTTCGGCAAAGAAAAAAATGTGTGGGAGATAAGTCAAAGTCAGGTTGTTCCACAACAAATTAGTCCAATGCTTTTGGAAAACATGACCGTTATGGTTGAAGAGACTCCCAAGGAAGTTAAAAAAGAAAAACCTAAAGAAGTAGATAAACCTAAAGTTCCGGTAAAGAAAAAAATAGAGAAACAACAAGAAAAGAAAAAAGAAAAAAAGAAAGTAGAGAAAAAAGTGGCGCAGCCTATAACCCCACCTCCGGTTAAATCGCCACCAAAAATAATTAGTAAAGCAAAGGTTAAAAATGCGCCGCCTCCACTTTCTTACCCCGATGATGCGGTTAAAAATAATCATTATGGAAATGTGAAAATAAAAGCCACTATTGATCAAGAGGGATCCGTTAGTTCAATACAGGTGATCAGCTCTAGTGGTTACTCATCGTTGGATAGGGCTGCGGTTAAATGGTTTCAAGAGATAGAATTTCATCCGGCAAATAATTCTGAAGGTGCAGTTTCTTCTACGGTTACTCAAACAATTACGTTTACTTTGAAAGAGTGATTATAATTGATAGCTACTATGCAATTGCAGTTAGCTAATTAAAATTAACTTGAAGTTATCATTGAGGGGTATGGATATACCAAATTATTTATTCCTATCAACAAAAATCATATATCATTTAACTAATGCCTAATTTAAAATTAAATTCAATTTTTACAAAAAACTGTTGACTCTGACGTTACGTAACACCTTAAGCTTAGTCTCAAGAGGAGAAAATGATGACGAAAATGAACTGGTATGTAAAAGAATTTGGTAAACTAACAGGTGTGTCGATTAGAACATTACACCATTATGACAAAATTGGTTTACTCACACCATCTAAACGCCAAGACAATGGTTATCGTCAGTACTCTGAAAATGATTTAGCAAAACAACAACAGATTATTGCCTTGAAGTCATTTGGTTTTGAGCTCGCTCAAATCAAGGATTTAATGTCTAAAAAAATAAGCATGGTTGATCACCTTGGTATCCAAGCAAAAATTTTAGAAGAAAAGGCAACTTCATTACTGAATGCTTCAAAGGTATTGAAAGATGTTATGTCTGATTGTCGTGATGATAAATCTATTAATTGGAAAACAACACTAGAACTGATAGAGGTATATCGTATGACAACACAACTAGAAAAAACTTGGGCTGGTAAAGTTATGAATGATGCAGAATTAAAAATTTATGCTGAGTTTGAACAAGAGCTAAAGCAGAAGCCAGCAACAAAATTAGCTTTTGAAAAAAGATGGGAATCCATCTGTAGTCAAATTAAAGAACATCTTCAGGATGATCCTTATAGTGAAGTTGGCATACAGATTGGGGAAAGAACCCATGGCGCAATTTATAATTTATATGGCAAAAAATATGCTGGGCTCAAGCATACAATATGGGAAAAAGGTTTTAAGTCTGGCGCTAATCAGGCTGATGATAATAATAATTTAACTTCTGAAATGGTTCAATGGATGGAGTCTGCTATGAGTGCATATTGGCAGAATAGAAATCGGAATATATTGAAGAAAATTGGTGAAACACCTGATGATGTTTTGATAGAGGATTTTAGTGCTGCCTTAAGAGAAATGTATGGTGATGAAGCTAAGCTTAAACAGCAGCTTTTCGAAATTATTTTTGATATTGATGATGTGCCTGAAAAATCTAAGCAATGGATAAGAGAGCATATGGAGGTATTGATTTAGGATTCATAACCTTGTTAAATATCTCAAGTCCAAAATTCATGTCTAGATTAATTATTTCAGAATGTATCCATGACATTTTAATAATAATATTCTTTCTCAAGCTAAGGATTTTTTTTGATAACTCTTGCCTATAGTTTTGCGCTAATATTATTTAGAAAGAGTTATTCTAGTTTCTGTATTTATTAGTTTTTTGTTCACAGAGCCTAAATCTAAATTTCATCTGTATTAAGTTGATACACACACATAATAGAAATTATACAACCATAATGACGTCATTAATTATGATGTATAAAATTAAAATTCAATAGCCGTACAGATTTAATTTTTTTCCGCTAAAGTTATAAAGAACCGACATTGTTAATCAGCATCCAAAATTGACCCCCCTTTAGGCCAAAATCAGCGTCCAAAATTGACCCCCCTAATTAATGATAAAATACCCTCTGGAATTCAGGATATC
>JBLIDR010000270.1:0-4219 GCA_047632655.1 Francisellaceae bacterium
CGACCATTTCATGAATGATGCCTGGGATGCTGATAATGTTAGATATATCCTCAGGGAATGAAAAAGAAGGGCAAGCAGTATAGAAAATAATATTTGGCCATTTTAACGGTACGGTAAGTTTGACTCGCAAAATTGTATTCGGTTTTTGTACAAAGATAATAGACTTGGCATTTGGAAGTAATTTCCTAGAATAAGATATATTTTCACCTGTGTTAGTTGATTTTTCTTCAGTTACAATTTTATGCTGTTCAACTCCATTTTTAATCGCCCTTGCTTTAAACATCTGAGCTTCTGGTTTATCCCACATATCTCTAGTCCAGTTACCCGTATTGCCTGAAAACAAAATGGTTTTAATTTTTTTTGCTCCATTAATTCACAAGCATAATCACAAACTCTAAGGTCATATGAACAACAAACTACAATCACATCAGTTTTAGCGGCCTGATTAAATGAAGCAAGATAATCCCAGATAATTTTTGCGTTATGCATAATATCAATTTGAATAGAGTCCATGTGTACCGATAAAATTATATTTTTATGTTTATGAGTATATCTGATTTTCCATGGCACTATTCTGAGCAATTAACAATAAGAAAATTTTTAATTATGCTTATCTATTTATTTTAATCTGAGGCCTGTATATTATTTTATCGATATCTTTTTAAGAGTAATCTCTAAAGTATTATGGCTTCAGTATATGTAATTTTAATCTTATCTTTCTTGCAATGTATCGCATTTATAATTTATGGCGTTGATAAAGTTAAGGCGATTAAAAATTTACCTAGAATATCTGAAAAAAAATTATTATATTGGGCCTTGTGTGCTCCAATTGGCTCTAGTTGTGCAATGGAGACGTTTCGGCACAAAATTAGTAAAAAGTCATTTTTACATAAAGTAATACCTTTAATTATCCTTGGTTTGATAGTGAATATATTCATTGTCATTATATCATTATATTTTTTCGTTTAAGGTGTTAATTTACATCTGCTGCTTTTGTAGATAAGAAGAAAGACAAACACAAGCAAAAAAGTACTGATAATAAGATTTTAACGTAACTCAATTATCTTCTCGGAGGTTTTGAAGATATTAAGAGTCAACTAATTAAAATTATTGATCATATTGCCATTGCCGTTAAATAAAAAAGCCATCAAAGATAAAACTATTGGTTAAAATCGTACTAAATTCGAGTACAATTGATACAGATTTAAATCGACTGGCATTTTTCATGCGACAAGACATTAAAAAAGTATTACTTTTAGGCTCAGGAGGAATTAAAATCTCTCAAGCTGGCGAGTTTGATTATTCTGGTTCTCAAGCTATTAAAGCCCTGAAAGAAGAAGGCATTAAAGTCATTTTAGTTAACCCTAATATTGCTACAATCCAAACTGATCCAGAGATGGCTGATGAGGTTTATTTTGAGCCACTTGATTTGCCGCATGTAACTAAGATTATTGAGAAAGAAAAACCAGATTCAATTTTACTTGGTTTCGGTGGTCAAACAGCCCTTAACTTGGGTCTGAAGCTCGAAGAAAAAGGTATTCTCGCTTTACATAATGTTGAAGTCTTAGGTACTAGTGTTGATACGATTCGTGAGGCTGAAGACCGCGGATTATTTAAAAATCGTTTAGATAAAATAGAAATTAAAACAGCTAAAAGTATTGTGGCATCAACCATTGAAGGTGCGATGGCCGCCGCAGAAAAAATTGGTTTTCCATTAATGATGAGAGCTGGTTTTTCAATGGGAGGTTTGGGTTCAGGTGTTGTTAAAACTAAAGAAGATTTAAAGATACGAGTTCAGGAGACATTAGGTGCGACATCTCAAATATTAATAGAAGAATCATTATTAGGCTGGAATGAATTTGAATATGAAGTAATAAGAGATTGTGCAGGTAATGTTTTAACAGTCTGCAATATGGAAAATTTTGATCCTATGGGGATCCATACTGGTGAGAGTATTGTCGTTTCGCCATCACAGTCATTGACCAATGAGGAATATCATCGTCTTCGTAAGATTGCTATTGATATTGCGAATGAATTTGAAATTATAGGTGAGTGTAATGTTCAATATGCCTTTAATTTGAAAACGTCTGAGTACCGCGTAATTGAAATTAATCCTAGACTTTCTCGTTCATCAGCGCTTGCTTCAAAGGCAACTGGTTATCCTTTAGCCTTCATCGCGACCAAGCTTGCATTGGAATATAAACTTTATGAATTAGAAAACAGTGTGACGAAAAAAACCTGCGCTTTCTTTGAGCCAGCGTTAGACTATGTCGTGGTGAAGATTCCTAGATGGGATACACATAAGCTTAAAAAAGCCGAGCGTTTCATTGGTACAGAAATGAAAAGTGTGGGCGAGGTAATGGCAATTGGTCGCTCATTCCCTGAAGCCTTACAAAAAGCTATAGGGATGTTAAATATTGGTGTTGCTGATTTGTCAGACTACCGCCAAGAGATTCCAGACATTCGCAAAGAAGTTGAATTTGCGACAGATAGAAGACTCTTTGCTATATATAAATTATTTTTATCTGGTGCATCCATTGATGAAATAAATAATTTATCAGGAATTGATTCTTGGTTTTTAAATCATATACACACCATTGCGGCGATGGAAAATAATTTATGGCAGTTAGAGCAGCTTTCACCCCCAATTTTAAAACAGGCTAAAAAATTAGGTTTTTCAGATAAAAGCATTGCCAAGTTTATGGACATGGACGAAAAGGCTCTAAGAGCTTGGAGAATCGCTCAGAAAATTACGCCTGTCGTTAAACAAATTGATACCTTGGCTGGTGAATTCGAAGCTGAGACAAATTATTTGTATATGACTTATCATGGCACAGAGCATGATGTGTCTCCTTCTAAGACACCAGGCGTGCTGGTTATTGGTTCAGGACCTTACAGTATCGGCTCTTCAGTTGAATTTGATTGGTGTGGTGTGACGACTTCACATGCGCTTAAGAAATTAGGTGAATCACCTATTATCATTAACTCAAATCCTGAGACAGTATCAACTGATTATGATGAGTCAGACCGTTTATACTTCGAGCAATTAACTTTAGAACGAGTTCAGGATATTGCTGACTTTGAATCTTTAAAAGGGATTATTGTTGGGGTGGGTGGTCAAATTGCCAATAATTTAGTTATGCCATTAAATGAAAATGGCTATAACATTTTAGGGACTACCCCAGAAAATATTAACCGTGCAGAAAATAGAGAAATATTTTCGAGCTTACTTAATGACATTAAGGTAGATCAGCCTTTATGGCAATCAGTTAGCAGTTTAGAGAAAGCAAAGCAATTTGCTAGAGAGGTTGATTATCCAATTTTGGTTAGACCTTCTTATGTGCTTTCCGGTGCTGCTATGAACGTTATTTATAGTGAAAAAGATTTAGAGAAGTATTTAAAGGAAGCTGGTGATATTTCTCCAGATCATCCAGTGGTTATTTCTGACTTTATCCAGAACGCAAAAGAATTAGAAATGGATGGTGTAGCTGAGAAAGGTGAAATCGCTATTTTTGCTATTTCAGAGCATGTTGAAAATGCTGGTGTTCATTCGGGTGATGCAACAATAGTTCTACCGCCACAGCGTCTGTATCTTGAAACTATTCGTAGAGCTAAACAAATTACTAAAAAAATTGTTAAAGAATTAGATATTTCAGGTCCCTTTAACATTCAATTTATTGCTAAAAATAATGAGTTGAAAGTCATTGAGTGTAACCTAAGAGCGTCACGCTCATTCCCTTTCGTGTCTAAAGTTACTGGTTATAATTTCATAGAAATAGCAACTCAAATTATTATGGGAAAATATACTAAGCAATATTACAATACCTTAGATTTAAACTATGTTGGTGTGAAGTCATCACAGTTTTCCTATAATCGTTTAAAAGGCTCAAATCCAGTAGCTCATGTGGAAATGTCATCAACGGGTGAGGTTGCTTGTCTAGCTGATAGTTTACATGAAGCATTTTATAAATCATGGCAAGCAACTGAAGTTTGGATTAAGCGTAAACGTATATTTTTATCTATCGGAGGAGACCGTAAATCTAAGCTTTTATCGGAAATTAAAAGCATGTCTCGAGCAGGATGGCAAATTTTTACCACCCAAGGAACTCATGATTATTTAGCTAAAAATGGTATTGAGTCTGAATGTGTGCATAAACTGAGTGAACAAAAATCACCCTCTGTGAAATCGCTTATTTCTTCACGAGAAGTTGATTTAATT
>JBLIDR010000271.1:0-4206 GCA_047632655.1 Francisellaceae bacterium
TTTACTTTTATTTAAAGTCGCTTAAAATTTCTTTCCTGACCGAAATAATATTCTTTGAGCAAAAATGAAAAAGACAGATTGGTGGGAAACGACCCCATTGCAAGAATTATCTCATGAAAAATGGGAGAAGTTATGTGACAATTGTGGTATCTGCTGTTTACATAAGTTGCAGGATGAAGAGACAGAAGAGGTCGCTTGTACAAACATTGCGTGTGGTTTTTTTGATTTACACAATAGTTGCTGTAGTGATTATGCTAACCGTAAGACTAATCAGCCTGGCTGTTTGACAATTACTTATGATTTATTGGATCAAGCTCAACATTGGTTGCCTAAAACGTGTGCTTATAGACGGCTATACCAAGGTGACAAAATTCCAAATTGGCATCCTCTGATTACTGGCAGTCAGGAAACAGTAAAAATTTCAATTAAACATATTGCTCGGTTAGAAGATGAAGACAATATTAAAAATTTAGAAGATCATATTATTGACCTGAATTTTTAGATTATAGGCTATTTTAATTTGTCTGTGATAGCTAATTTACTGCATTACCATTGTCTATTTCGGCATTATCATTTTGCTTTTTAATGACTTTTGATTCTGTATCAGGCATAACGTAAGAGTATAAATTGACAACTTTTTTTACGCCAGAAACATGACTTGCTATATTTGAGGCTTGGTGTCCTTCTTCTTTTGAAACAGCTCCCATCATATAAACGACTTTATTTTCAGTGACTATTTTATATTTAGTGCTACTTATTCCTTCAGATAATAAGGAAGATACAATTTTGGTTGTAATCCAGCTGTCTTGAGTGTAGTCGGATAGTGTGGCAGGAGGCCCGATGGTTAATTGGTCAAAGACCTTGGATACACCAGATATTTTTGCCATTTCTGATGTAATATTTGTTTGTATTTTTTTATTAGCCACTTGGCCTGAAATAAGAAGAATGTGGTTGAAAACAGTTACTTCTATGTTAGTGCTCTTTTGTTGCTGTTGGTATTTATTTATAATGCTTATAGCGCTTGCTTTAATTTTAGTGTCATCTGCGCTTGTGTCTAATGACACACTGCTACCACCGATATTTGCTCCTGCTACTCCAGCAGCTCCGACTCCACCAATAACGACGGCTGTGCAGCCTGGTAACAAAACTGCTAGTGAAAAGGCACAAAATAGTAAATATATTTTATTATGTTTCATGGCTTTAACTTTGTAAGTGTTATTCCCTCAATAGCCTAAAGACTTTATATATTATGGCAACCATTTATACAAATAAACCATTTTAAAACATGAAGCCACCCTGTGTTATAATTAACCATAAAGATGTTATGTTCGATTGGTGCGTTAAACTTGTAAGTTATTTTGGTTTTTTCAAGGAGTATTTAAGCTCGAATCTTCTATTGGTAATTGATGGAAATTTTTGTCTAAGGTCAGCTTGTTTTTCTAAATTTATCTCTGCAACAACAACTCCTTCGCCAATTTCGCAACAACCCAGTGTTTTGCCCCAAGGGTCAATGATCATGCTATGTCCAAAGCTCAATTTCCCTGTGTCGTTATGATAACCTGATTGCCCAGCAGCCAAGAGATAACATTGATTTTCAATTGCTCTAGCCTTAATTAAATGTTCCCAGTGTGCGGCGCCAGTAGTTGAGGTGAACATGCTTGGTAGAGTGATGATTTCAGCTCCTTGGTCTAGCATGTTTCTATACAGTTCAGGAAATCTAATATCGTAACAAATTGACATACCTAATCTGCCGAAAGGTGTATCGGTAACTATTGTTTGATCTCCTGGGTAAAAATAATCAGACTCACGATAAGACTCACCGCCAGGTATATCCACATCAAATAGATGAATTTTATAATAAGAAGTGACAAATTCTCCGAGGCTGTTGTATAAGATTGAGGCATTGTAAACCTTTGAGGGCGATTTATCACAAACAATTGGAATTGATCCGGCAACAATCCATATTCTAAGCTCACGTGCTAAATTAGAGATATATGTTTGTACTCGTCCTTCACCTAAAATCTCTCGACTTAGATAATAAACAGATTTGTCTCCAAGAATTGAAAAACATTCTGGAAGTACAACTAATTTCGCGCCCAGTTTTGCTGCCTGTGTAATCAGTTTTTTTGCTGCAATTAAGTTCATCCCAATTGACGCGCATGAATTCATTTGTACAACGGCTGCTTTTGACACCATTTTCTCCAACGCTTAGATTTAAACATGATACTTATATTTATGCTATAAACAAATAAATATAATGACATTTATTTATGTTTGATATTGTAATATCAAACAATACTTTCATCAATTTTAATTTTGGATAATTAGTATGAAAATATATTATATTAATAGTCGCAAAATCAGGTAGTTAACTTCATGATAATAACTATTTTTAATTATATTTATTATTTGGCGAAGGTATTGATATGAATGCATATAATACTAGCTAGCTATATAATTATCATAAGGCTAGACTAACTTAATAAAACGGATGGGGAATATATGAAATTTAATAATAGAATATTAGTCGGTGTAATTTTCGGTGTCACTACAGTGTTAGGCTCTAGTATGGCTGTAGCAAAGAATGTTGAATTAAAATTTCCAATTAAACCGGCAATAAGTTCAACAGAGGCTACTTCAAAGTTAGGATCTGAAGTTAAGTTTTATTTCGGAGACCAAAGCCACGCCTCAGTTTCAAAAAAATTAGGTGCAGTTCATACTAGCACAAAGACTAATTCATTTTGGAAAGATGATGATGTTGCTTGTAATAGAACATTCCTTTCTAGTTTATTGAATTTAAAAAAGCAGGCTAAAGAGCTAGGTGCTAATGCAGTTATTAATATCACTTCAAGTTATAAGGGTAGTGCAACAAACAGCAGTAAAGATACCTATACTTGTGGTACAGGAGCTATTATGAATGGTACTCAGCTTAAAGGTGAAGCTGTAAAAATTTAAGTTTCTGTTTCTTAAATGTAATTCACGACTAGATGAGTTATTCCTAAGCCACCAAAAAATAGCCAACCCATTAAGATTAAGGCTAAAAGTATTGGTTTGATTCCTGCCTTTTTAAATTTTGATACATGAGTCTCTATGCCAAGAGCAGTCATTGCCATGGTTAGCATAAATTTATCTATAATTAATATAATTGAAACTATGCTTGTCGGGATGATTTCTAAGGAATTAAAGGCTGCAACAATTATGAACCCGAGGGCAAACCATGGAATGACCACTTTAATCTTTTCTCTACTGGCAGAGCCTGTGGCTGCTTTTTTAGCTTCGTAAGCGATCCATAGTCCAATGATAATAATTAATGGTGCTAACATCATTACTCTGATCATTTTTACTGTTACAGCGATTACTTCAGCTTTTTCACTAATAGCATCACCGGCAGCGACAACTTGAGCAACTTCGTGGATGGTGGAGCCAGTAAAAATAGCATAATTTGTATCGGTTAAATGTAATATGCCGCTTTTCATTAATATAGGGTAAAGGAACATAGCGATTGTGCCAAATATAACAACTGTGCCAACCGCTACGGCAGCTTTATAGGGTTCTGATTTAATGGCTGATTCTGTTGCTAGTACGGCCGCCGCACCACAAATAGAACTAGCTACTGAAATTAAAATAGCGCTATCTCTATCCATTCCAAATACTTTCTGGCCTAAATAAATTCCAATGATAAATGTTGTTATTAACATAAGAATTGAGGTAATTAAGCCATGTATTCCAACTGAAGCAATTAACTGGAATGAAAGGTGAAAACCAAAAAATATAATAGCGATGCGCAGTATTCTTTTGCAACAAAAAATTATTCCTGAACCCCAAGATGTTGGCGTTTTAGCCTTAAATGTGTGCGCATAGATTAGGCCTAGTATAATACCAATAATAAGAGGACTAACTCCTAAGTCTTCAATTGCAGGAATAATTGAAATTGCATAGGCAATAGCTGAGATAATAATTACTAGTATGATTCCGTAGAGGAAGCTAATTTTGTTACGATTCATTTTTTCACCTGTTATATTTTATTTGCGAAGTATATATTATGTTAGAAGTTTGATATATTCAAAAATATTGAAACTAACAGTAAATGTAATTTAACGTTTGCAATAAGTGTGTCATCATATTTAAGTCATCTTGCAATAGCTATGAGCTAGTTATATTATGCTTATACATTTGGTTATAAACTTATGAATAAATACACTCATC
>JBLIDR010000272.1:0-4200 GCA_047632655.1 Francisellaceae bacterium
TTTATTAGTCATAGAAACCATACTAAATAAACTCAATGAATGCCCACCTAGGTCAAAAAAGTTTGCGGTAATACTAAGTTCACTTTTTGAGATCTCGAGTACTTCCGCCCATATTTTTACTAACGTTTTCTCTACTTCTGTTTCCGGGGCAACATACTTATTTTCAAATGGAACATTGTCTGGTACTGGTAAAGCCTTAATATCCATTTTTCCATTCGCTGTTAAAGGCCATTCATCCACTATCAAAAATACACTTGGTATCATAAAATCCGGTAGGGATTGTTTGAGCGTTTCTTTTAAACGACTAATAAACAAGCTTTTATTAAACTCCATCTCACACATGAGATCTAATTTAATATATGCAACTATCCATTTATCACTCTCGCCTAAATTCTGTGTTAATACAACACACGTGTCAATCTCATTACACGCTCTAAGTTGTTGCGCTATTTCACCTAGTTCAATTCTAAATCCACGGATCTTTACTTGATTATCTAATCGTTCAATAAATGCTAAATTATCATCAGGCAAGTAGCGTACTAAGTCACCTGTTTTATATAGCTTACCTTCTCCAAAAGGGTTGCCAATGAATTTTTCTGCCGTTAAGTCCGCTTGATTTAAATAACCTCTCGCTAAACCAACCCCACCTATATACAACTCTCCAGGCACTCCTTTAGGACAGAGATTTAACGCTTTATCTAATACATATAGCTCAGTATTTTGAATCGGTTTACCTATTGGCACATTCTCTTGCTCTGTTATATTTTTACAATAATAAGAGCTTACATCTATCGCTGCCTCCGTTGGACCATAAAGGTTATGCAAATTAACATGAGGTCCTCGCTCATGTAATAATTTCGCACTTGCTACTTTTAAGGCTTCTCCGCTACAAAAAACATGACGGACTTTATTTGAAAATTTCGTGTCACTTGCATTTAAATAAGCATCAAGCATTGATGGCACAAAATGTACTATACTAACCTTTTCTTTTGCCATCAACTGAGTTAAGTACATTGGATCTTTATGCCCTTCCGGTTTAGCTATAACTAACTTTGCACCAAAACTCAACGTCCACATAAATTCCCACACTGAGACATCAAAACTAAATGGTGTTTTTTGTAATACCCTATCTTCTGTTGTTAACTGATACTTTTTTTGCATCCAATCAATTCGATTTACCAAAGCTTTATGTTCAATTTGTACTCCTTTAGGTTGCCCTGTCGAGCCTGAAGTATATAAAACATAAGCCAAGTTACTTTCTGACTTTCCGGCCGTAGCAATAGGCTCCGTATGATAATATTGCAACTCCTCTT
Source organism: Francisellaceae bacterium (assembly GCA_047632655.1). Taxonomy (GTDB): domain Bacteria; phylum Pseudomonadota; class Gammaproteobacteria; order Francisellales; family Francisellaceae; genus CAJXRW01. The sequence continues at coordinate 1,314 of JBLIDR010000272.1, forward strand.
CCATGGTATCTAGCGCAATACATTGAACATTACTTTGGTCAAATAACGCGGAAAAACGCAATTGACACAGCACTAATTTGACTGCACTATCTTGTACAATATATGCTAATCGTGCTTTAGGATAGCTTGGCTCAAGTGGGACATAAGCGCCTCCTGCTTTTAGCGTCGCTAGAATGGCAATCACCATATCTAACGAACGCTCCATGGCTATCCCTACCAATGTCTCTTTTTTAACTCCTTTTTCCCGAAGATAGCAAGCTAGCTGATCACTTCTTTTATCCAGTTCGCCATAAGTTAGCTGCTGGTCCTCAAAAAACAGCGCTATGTTGTTTGGTGTGCTTTTGGCCTGCTCTTCAAATAAGTCATGAATGCACTTATCTTTAGGGTAACTTTCAACGGTGTCATTTATTTTATTCTTCAAATAATCTAGCTCTTGCAGCGGCTGCATCTTTAGCTGGTTAACGGTTACTCGCTCCTGCTGAGCTATATCATTCACTTTGGATATTTCAGTCAATAAATGACACAAATGTACATTTAATTGCTTGATGTGCGATTCATCAAAAATACTCTTATCATATACCCAGTTTAAAAAAACACCCGAACCGTTGATATTAAGACTAATATCTAAATCAAATTTAGATGATATACAATCCGATACTAAAGGTGATATTTTTACATTTGGTAAAGAGAGCTCGCTATTTACTTTACTATCTAAACCAAAATCCGTGCTTGTTGTTAACATTATTTGAAATAATGGCGTATGTGAAGTACTACGTGGAATATTTAATTTTTCAATAAGTTGTTCAAATGGTAAATCTTGATTAGATTGCGCATTTAACTGCACTTGCCTCACATGCGAAAAATAGTCAGCTAACATTGTATAACTCGTATCAACTCTTAATACTAACGTATTAACAAAGAAGCCAATCAGTGGTTCAATTTCTTCCTGTAACCGGTTTGCAAAGGGGGTACCTATGATAATATCTGTCATATTACTATGGCGTGAAATAAGTAACGCCAACGCACTATGTAGTAACATAAACGGAGTCAGATCATAATATTTTGCAACCTGCAACAATGATAATGCAGTTTCAGCCGGTAACTGACCTGATATACTTGAGCCCACCCGACTTTTAATATCACGCCTAGGGCTATCTAGTTGTAGACTATGTATGATGGGTGTTTCATTTAGCTGTTTAACCCAGTAATCTAGTTGTTTATCCAGCACCTCTCCTGTCTGCCACTCTTTTTGCCAATAGACGAAGTCTGTATATTGGATTTTAAGTGGTGCTAATGGAGCGGCTTCACCTGAAGTGATAGCCTGATAGTATGCCATAAACTCACGCTTTAAAATATCGATAGACCAACCATCTGAGGCAATGTGATGCATATTAAATAATAGTGCACCAGATTGAGGTTTAATATCTTCTAGCGAAGCTTTATTAAGTAGAATAAAATTAACTCTGAGCATTAAGTCCTGACTCAAATCAAAAGGTGCTGCAACATCTTCATTAACGAGTGCTTGTAATTTTTTCTGTTTATCGGATGGTGTTAAAGCACATAAGTCATGTTGTAGGATCTTAAAATTAAATTCACCCTGAACGCTCTGAGTAGGACCTTCCTCCTTAGAAATATAGATAGTTCTCAACACCTCATGGCGCTTAATTATCTTAATAAATGCCTGCTCAGCCGTTGCTACATCAAATTCACCTTCAATAGCGAAGGACATGGGTATATTGTATTCAGGGCTACCTGATTGTAATTTATCTATTGTCCATAAGCGTTGCTGTGAGCTTGATAATGGAACATTTGAATGACCACTCGCTAAACTTAAAGGCCTAATCTCTTGTTTTAAGTTAGTTTGACTAGACACATTAATTACTAATGCTAGCGCATTAATAGTCGGCGAATCAAAAATTTGATTAACTGATAATTCAATATTAAATTTTTTACGTATCGCTGATAATAATCGAATAATTAATAATGAATGTCCTCCTAATTCAAAGAAGTTTGAGGTGCTACTTATTTTATTAACATTTAAATATAGTAATTCTGCCAAAATATTGGCTAAAACAGCTTCAGTCCCCTCCGAAGGCGCTATGTACTTTCCAGATAAGAGACTTTCTTCAACCCTAGGCAAAGACTTTTTATCTATTTTACCATTAATTGTCACAGGCCAGCTATCAACAAGAATAAATACGGATGGAACCATATAATTTGGTATTAATTTATTTAATGATTGTTTGATATTTGCAATGATAGTTTTTGATTCTGTCTCTGTTTCATATTCAATGTTCGACTTAATATATGCAATTAAATGTTTATTCTCTTCTCTATTGTTCTTTACAATGACAACAGCCAACTCAACGTCTTCACATTTATTTAACGTGGATTCTACCTCCGCTAACTCAATTCGAAATCCTCGAATTTTTACTTGATCATCCCTTCGTCCTATAAACTCTAATTTACCATTATGCAGATAACGCACCAAATCGCCAGTTCTATATAAATACTTACTCTTTTTTAGGTTGTTTTCAACATAAAAAGGGTTACTAACAAAGTGATCCGAAGTCAACCGGTCCCTATTCAGGTACCCTAGAGCAAGGCCTACACCACCAATGTACAATTCACCAATAGTTCCTATAGGTGATAACCTTTTGGCCTCATCAAGTAAATAAAGCTCAACATTTGGTATAGCATTTCCTATCGATATTTTTTGATCCTCATCCAATAGTGTAATTGAAGCACATACCGTAGCTTCCGAAGGACCATACGCATTATATAAGTTATACTTAGAACTCCAAATTTTTGTCATTTTACTTTCACATGCTTCACCAGCGACAATTAAGCTTTGGAATGCATACTCTTTTTTTTGGTTTAACGTATA
>JBLIDR010000273.1:0-4194 GCA_047632655.1 Francisellaceae bacterium
AGCAATTAGATCTAGCGTAAATTCAATTAACTCAGATTCAGAAAATTTATACTCAGAAGTTACTGAAACATAAGCCCAGATGACTTCACCCCAAATGATATCAGGCTTACCAATAACACCCGCCTCCATGATACCGGAATGGTGATATAAAGCCTGCTCAACCTCCATTGGCGATATATTAGAACCCCCACTAATAATAATTTGCTTACTTCGTCCTAAAAACCATAGGAATCCGTCCTCATCAATATAACCAATATCACCTGTTTTTAACCAACCATTTTTAATAACTTGTTTTGATAGCTCATGGTCACCTGCATATTTTTTTAAATTCATTTCTGTCTTTAATGTTAACTCGCCCACTTGATTTGTAGCTATTTGCTGATCTGATTTATTGACTATTTTTAATTCCACCCCTGGTAGAATCTTACCTGCAGAGCCAATTTTATTATTATTAATCTTATTTTGTGCATATCCATAAACTTCTGTCATGCCGACACCTTGATATAATTCAACATCAAACACCTGTTTAAAATTATTATTAAATGCAGAGGGTACTGAATCACCCGCAACGATAACATATCTCAATGAAGCTATTTTTTTTTCGCCAGCAGCATAACGTGACAACTGATAACACATGATTGGCAATAAGCCAGTCGTCGTTATATTATTTTTTAATATTGTCTTATACACTTTTTCGGGGTCAAATTTAGGCACCAAGGTGATATCTAAGCCTAACACTAAGGCTGGTAATAATTGATATGAAAAAGAAAAGGCATGATTCAGAGAAGTAACTATTAATATTTTATCATCACGCTCATAACCAAAATCTTTGGCTCTTCTTCTAGCATATTTTTCAATTTGAGATAATGAATGCTCAACAACCTTATATTGACCCATAGTTCCTGAAGTTAAATGTATTGTTTTTGAATTTTGACTATATCCTTTAGGTAAAGAACTTCTCTGTTGCAACAATGAATCCCAAAAAGTTCCTTGATAATTAGAATCATTAATGGTGCTATATAATTTCACTGATAAATTATTGCAGCAATCAGATAAATCTGCAGTTAATCTTTCATTTTCAACAACCACTATATCTGGTTTAAATTGTTCAATTACTTTGATGATCTCGAGATTGGTCAATCTTGGATTAAGTGGAATCGCTGTTTTACCGGCAAGCCATGAGCCAAGATAGCAGATAACATCTGAGGGAGAATTGTATAAGCAAAATAAAATCTTATCTGCTTTGTGCTTTACAAAAAGATTACCTGCCTGAGCAGATAAAACAAAGAGCTGGTTATAAGTCAAAATAAGGTTGTTAAATCTGATTGCTATTTTTGAGTGATGATCAGACAGCCATTGTTCCATAATAGCTTTCATTAATTACCTGTTAAAGTAGAAAATTAAGCAGATAGGATAAACTAATTAGTTACTTAAAACAAAGCTCAGCACTAATATCACAATCTTTTGCTAAGACTTTAAGTTTTTTAAGCGCATCCATTTGAATCTGACGCACTCTCTCACGTGTTAGTTTAATAAAGGCGCCTGTTTCTTCCAATGTCTTTGGCTCATGTCCACGTAAACCAAAACGCATCGCAAGTACGGTTTGTTGCTTTGAAGTCAATTGATCTAACCACTTGCCAATAAATTTTGAAGTATCATGCTCTTGATGCTGCTGCTCTGGAGAGGATGCATCTTCATCCGCGATGGTTTCAAGAACTGGCCTATTTGAATCATCATATACCTGATCAAGTGAATCAATATTTTTAGTCGATTCTAATAATTTCTTAATATCTTCAATAGGGCGATCCAGAAATTCAGCCACTTCTTCAGGACTTGGCTCATGGTCAATTTGCTTAGTTAACTCGGATGCTGCTCGAAGATAAACATTAAGGTCTTTCAACACATGCACAGGAATTCTAATCGTACGCTGATGATTTAATAAAGCTCTTTCAATATTTTGACGTATCCACCAAGTAGCATAGGTTGAAAATCTCCAGCCGAGTTCAGGGTCAAATTTTTCAACAGCACGTATTAAACCAAGATTTCCCTCTGCGATTAAATCAAGGAAAACCAACCCCCCTTTTGGCTTATAACGTTTAGCCATCTTCACGACAAGCCTAAGATTGCTTTCAATCATAATTTGTTTAGATTTTTTATCACCAGCAAGGCTCAATCTGGCGTATTTTATTTCTTCTTCTTTGGTTAAAAGCGGCTTAAATCCGATTTCATATAGATATAAACGTGTTGCATCGGCCTCTTGTTGGCTAAACATTGTTCTTACCTTTGGATAGGCTTTCGGTTTAATATCCTCTATTGCAGTAAATTCACAAGGTGACTCTTCAGTCTCAATTACTGATAATTCACCTAGCTCAACATTTTCCTCACTTAGTTGCTTCAACGATTCCATTCGATAAGACCTCCATATGATTGACCAGATAATTATTCCATTATCAATATGATTTTAATAGGGAGGGAATTCTATTTTTTATGTAAGCATTTGTCGATTCCTTTAGTGATTTCAAGCTTATTAAGTAATATATCAAAAAATTTATCGTCTATATCAGCCATGATTTCAAGATAATATAAATTGTCATGATTAAATTCATTACATTTTACTGCATCTTTATGTGTCATAATAATAGGAGCGTTTACCTCAAAACATAAATCACTAGCCATAAATTTATGGTGATCTGGAAAAGGGTGCTCAATAACCTGAGCACCTAATTTTTCAAGTGTATCAAAAAATCTTTGCGGGTTACCAATTCCAGTAACCGCATGTATTTCTTTATCTGCCAAAAATGATAAATCTTTAAATTTATGCTGATCTAGAACATTTACCAACCTTTTTGGCTTAAGAAACATAGTATGGTATCCAGCTATTTTCTCACCATTTGCAATGAGTAAATCAACTGTTTTTAGACGTGACATAGACTCTCTGAGTGGTCCAGCAGGAATAATTTGTTTATTTCCAAATTGACGTTTTGCATCAATCACCACTATCTCCAAGTCTCTATGTAACTTATAGTGCTGTAAACCATCATCACTAATCAAAACATTGACTTGTGGAAATTTTTGTAATAAATAGGCTACTGCCTGAGTGCGATTAGGATCAACCACAAAAGGACAGGTAATTTGCTCGAATAGCATTTTTGGTTCATCGCCTGAGCACTCAACAAGTGTGTTTTTATCAACAACTAAAGGATATGTTTTAGATTCACCGCCATAACCACGACTTACGACACCAGGCGTGTAACCTTCCATTCGCAGGCGTTTGACCATAGCAGAAACTAAAGGACTCTTGCCAACGCCTCCAATATTAATATTTCCAACAATAATAACAGGAACATCAAATAAAATATTATTTTTAGCTTGAAGCAAGTGGCGTCTAAATATTGATATCATCAAATAAAGCCATGATAATGGAAGCAAAAGAATAGTTAGCCAAGTTAAGTGTTTTTTATACCAATGTTTTTCAAGATCTATCATATTCGTGCTAATTAATTGAAAATTCTATTCGATGCTATCTTGATCTAAGATCTTAGCTTTATTGTATAGCTTGGCATAAATACCATTTTTTGCTAATAATTCCACATGATTGCCCTGTTCTGCAATAATACCTTTATCCATAACCACAATTGTATCGGCATGCTCAATGGTACTTAATCTATGGGCTACAATAAAAGTTGTTTTATTCTTCATTAATCTATCAAGCGCTTTTTGTACATATCTTTCAGACTCTGTATCAAGCGCGCTCGTTGCTTCATCCATAATTAAAATAGGCGCATCTTTTAAGATTGCTCTAGCAATAGCGACCCGTTGGCGCTGCCCACCAGATAATCCATAACCATTTTCACCAACCATCGTGTTCAACCCTTCAGGCAAATCTTTAATGAAGTCCCAAGCAAAAGAAGCTTTAGCAGCTTTGGTTACCTCTTCAATACTTGTATTACCCTTATTACCAAAGGCAATATTATTATAAATACTATCATTGAATAAACTAACATGCTGAGAAACCATCGCAATTTGATCACGTAAGTTAGCTAATTTATAATCTTTAAGGTTAATCCCATCTAACTTAATTTCTCCGCCAGTCACATCATAAAACCTAACTAACATGTTAACAATTGTGGTTTTACCACCCCCGGAAGCACCAACAAAAGCAACCGTTTTTCCAGGGTCTATTTCTAAATTAAG
>JBLIDR010000274.1:0-4190 GCA_047632655.1 Francisellaceae bacterium
TGTTGATGAAAAAACTATATATAATTAGGGGGCGATCAGCTCAGTGAATCCTTATTACCGACATTCCGCACCAAAAGCTGGTCAAAATTTAATTATCTGAAACCCTTATGCATTAAGGGGGCTCTTTTACCGTTAGTGCGGCAGTAGAATATAAGCACCATAAGGGTTACAATGCTCCGACAACTTAGCAATGTTCTCAGAATAAATTTATAATATGGCCGATATCATCCTACCTTTAGATATAAACTCATTAGACATAGTCAACCAAACCCTTGATGACAAAGGGAATATCATACTTGATGTGGTCAGCAAGTGTACCAATTCATTATGCCATAAGTGCGGAAAACCCGCGACAAAACGTAATGGTTACAGTACTCCAGTTATGGTTGAGCATACTAAAGCAAGCTAGTCCATTTCATTAACGCTATACAAAATAGAGTCTTCAAAATTTATATTTTTTCAACAACCCTGAAGTAGAACTATCGTAATTAGAACCAATATCATTATTCCTAATACTATCAAAAATAGGCTCACTTAATTCTTTACCTAACTCGACACCCCATTGATCAAAACTATTAATATTCCAAATCACGCCTTGGGTAAAAATTTTGTGTTCATAAGCAGCAATTAAACTACCTAAATTAAAAGGCGTTAACGCATCAATCATAAATGTATTTGAGGGCTTATTGCCTTCAATAAATTTATGCGGTGAAAGTCTTTTAGCATCGCCTATAGACATACCTTTTAGGCTTAGCTCTTCAAGTGATTCATCTTTGGTTTTTCCATATAAAAAAGCTTGAGATTGTGCTAAACAATTTGCCACCAAAGCATCATGATGTTCTTGTAAATCATAAGCAGGTTTTTTGAAAACTATAAAATCAGCCGGAACAACCAAGTTTCCTTGGTGTAGCAATTGATGAAAAGCATGCTGACCATTTGTACCGACACCACCCCAAAGTGTAATGCCAGTTGCATAATCAATTTCATTACCATCAATATCACAACTCTTGCCGTTACTTTCCATATCAGCTTGTTGCAAGTAGTCCGGTAAAAACCTTAAGCGCTCATCATAAGATAAAATTACTTGAGATTGTGTATCAAAAAAATTGCTATACCATAGACCAATTAAACCCATTAAAACTGGTAGGTTTTTATCTAAATCAGCAGTTTGAAAGTGCTCATCCATAGACTCTGCACCTTTCAGTAATTCATTGAAGTTATCCATGCCAACAGCAAAGGCGATAGGTAATCCAATCGTTGACCATAATGAATATCTACCACCAACCCAATCCCACATGTCAAAGCGATTTTCTTCAGCAATTCCAAATGCTATAACTTTCTCTGGTTGACTTGAAATGGCAATAAAGTGTTTAGCCACCGGCGCTTTATCTTCACGTGATTCTGTTGAATCTAACAACCACCCTCTTGCCGTATTTGCATTCATTAGTGTTTCTTGTGTGCCAAATGATTTAGATGCAACAATAAATAATGTTGTTTCTGGGTCAAGTGTATTTAACACTTCACAAACTGCATAACCATCAACATTAGATACAAAGTGTAAATTCACATGACCTGAATGATAAGGCTTTAACGCATCAACAACCATTCTTGGCCCAAGATCAGACCCACCAATACCTATGTTCACCACATCTGTAATGGTTTTACCTGTATACCCTTTCCATTCTCCGCTATGCACTTGCTCAACAATCACACTCATTTTTTCACGAGCATTGAAAATTTCAGGTTTAATATCTTTGCCATCAACTAAAATAGTCTCAACAGAAAATGAGCGTAAAGCTGTATGCAGAACTGCCCTATTCTCAGTAATATTAATTTTCTCACCAGAGAACATAGCTTTAATTTTAGCCGGTAAATTAGATTTATTTGCAAGATTTATTAAAGAATTTATAGCCTTTGCATCTAACCTGTTTTTAGAATAATCAAACAATATACCGCCAAACTGAAGAGACATTTTTTCAAACCTATTTTGGTTCTCAAATAATTGACGCATATGTATTTTTAATAATCTTTTATGATCTTTTTTAAGTTGTTTAACTGCAGCATTGTTCATTATTTAATTTCCTCTAAATATCCGTGGTAAAGTTTATGTGAAACAAATATCATTAATATACCGGCTGAAAATGTAATGCGTATTATATCATTAATCGCATAATTTCTAGTCCCAATTTTAGTTTTAAAGTCTAATCTTTCATTTTGAAGCTTATATTTCAAACCAGAGTATGTAATGTTCTCCGCAAAAAATAAAGGTACAACTGAAATCATTTTTCCAATCACATTGTCTAATTCAATATTTTCATCAGTAACAAAACATTTACTATACTCATCAATAAACTCAATGTTAATGCTCTTATACCAGCGCAAGATTGTTGAAATATTGCCTAAACAATGATCCATTTCCCCACCACTAATACCAAAGATAATCACTTTGGAGTAATGCCTACTGACATGAGAAATTGCCTTATCAGTATCAGTATAATCTTGATCTATAGTTTCTATAGTATTGATTTCTGGATAGAATTTTCTTAAATTCTTTTGATCCGCGGAATCGAAATCTCCTATGACTGCTTTGGTATGACTTAATATATATTTAGAATATTTAATCTTATTAAATGCCCCGTCAACGCAATATATTGTCGGCTCAAAATTTAATTGATTAAGATATTGCTCTATAAATTTTGTATTAACATCCCCATTGACAATCAATATTGCAATATCGGATTTAGCCATAACTTAGTTACCTGATGATTTAATTTGTTCCAAGGTATAATATTATAAATTAAATCGACTAAAATAAAGTTAGTAATGATATATTTTCGCCTATATGCTTGATGAACATATTCAAAATTTTTTAGATTATTTGCTTAAGCAGAAAAATTATGCTGAAAATACAATCAAAAGCTATCGGTTTGATCTTACAAAATTCAGTGTATTTCTTGCCAATGAAAATATTTTAAGTCCAAGTGACATAACAATTAAAGATATAAAATCATTTATCGCAAATTATCACAGGAAAGGTCTTAGTGAAAAATCAACCCATCGCTTATTATCAGCAGCTCGCAGTTTTCTCCATTACCTAGATCACGAAAAAATCATTAAAGACAATCCAGCAATTTATGTTAAAGCACCTAAAGCACCCCAGAAATTACCCAAAACCTTAGACACTGATCAAATGGCTCAATTATTAAGTCACGACCGTAATGATTTTTTTGAAGTTAGAGATTTCTGTATGCTTGAGCTAACCTATGGTTCTGGTTTAAGACTCGCTGAACTAGCATCAGTCAAAATTAATGATGTTAACCGAAGCGATGGGATGTTATTGGTTAAAGGTAAAGGATCAAAAGAGCGCATTATTCCAGTTGGATCAAAATCAAAAATTGCTATTGATGATTGGTTAAAGTTAAGACAAGAACTAGGCCTTAATACCTGTGATTATTTATTTATTACCCAGAAAGATACTGTAATTAGCCATCGTTCAATTCAACTACGTTTTGCCAAATGGTCAGAAAAACATAGTAATCGTCATGTACATCCACATATGTTACGGCATGCTTTTGCTTCTCATATTTTAGAGTCAAGTAGTGATTTACTTGCTGTCCAAGAATTGCTTGGACATAGTGACATTTCAAGCACGCAAATATATACTCATCTAGACTTTCAACACCTTGCCAAGGTATATGACAAAACTCACCCACGTGCTAGAAAAAAATGACAAATGAAACATTAAACCAACGAATTAAAACATTATTATTAAATGATAAAAAAATTGATATAAAACATTTATATACACAACTATCTTCTAAAAAATTTAAATTAAACTTAAATGAAAATTATCAGTTAGAGCTCTATAGTGAAGCTTTGAAGCAATCGGTTTCTATTGACTTCAATAGCTCAATCTTTAAGAATAAAATTGATCCAAAAAAAGCAAAATTACCAACTATAAAGGCCATTGAGGGAAGAGTAACTAAAACTATGAATATCCTAGATGGAACTGCAGGGCTTGGATCAGACTGCTTTTCATTAGCCTCTAGAGGTCATACTGTCACGGCTATAGAACAAGATCTTGTCATTTTTTTATTGTTAAAGGATGGTATATCAAGAGCCGAATTAATTTTTAATTTATCTAAAATAGCGGAAAATTTACAATTAATTAATACTAATGTCGAAGAATA
>JBLIDR010000275.1:0-4175 GCA_047632655.1 Francisellaceae bacterium
TAACTATCTCATCAATTATTTCTGTACAACTTGTTTCTCCTTTCCCTGCTTGGGATAATAAGGATTTAAAGTCTAGCGCATTAAATGCTGTCGCAATGGCCTGCTGAAAAAAGACTGAGAAGCCGTCAATATTAATATTTTTTCGATTAAGTCGTTGGCTAAGTAATCGTTTCCCTAGTGAGTAAGATTTTTCTGTTTCTTGGTCTCGCATATAGAGCTTTATTGCACTTTTAGCTTTACCTGTTTTAATGAATTTTAACCACGATGGACTCGGTGATGCATTGGGTGAAGTCATGACTTCAACCGTATCTCCATGTTTTAATATTTGACTTAATGGCGCTAGACGACGATTAACTCTTGACGCTACGCAGTGCGTACCGATTTCTGAGTGAATATGGAAGGCAAAATCAACCGGAGTTGACCCGTTAGCTAATTCAATAATCTCACCATTTGGTGTGAATACGTAAACTTCATCTGGAAATAGATCGACCTTTACATTTTCTAATAGTTCAACTGATGAGCTTGTTTGTTGTTGTAAAGTATTTAATTTTTGCAGCCACTTTTGAGCTTTCTCACCTGAAATGTCTTGTGATTTATAAACCCAATGTGCTGCAACACCTATGTCGGCAGTATAATCCATCTCTTTGGTGCGGATTTGAATTTCTATTGGAATGCCATATGGGCCAAATAGAGTGGTATGAAGTGATTGATAGCCATTTGCCTTCGGCATGGCAATGTAATCTTTAAATTTACCAGGAATAGGTTTGTATATTTCATGGACTAGGCCAAGGATTGTGTAGCATTCTTTGCGTGAGTTAGCGATTACTCTGAATGCATAAACATCCATTATTTCAGTGAAAGGTATGCGTCTGAGGTTCATTTTACGATAAATACTATAAATACGTTTTTCACGTCCTTGGACGATATCAGGGTTTATTTGTTCTTTACTTAAATGCTTAATAAGTGATTCGTGTAGTTTTTCAAAAAGTTTTTTTCTATGACCTCTAGCCTTGGCGACTCTAGCTTTTAGTACCATGTATCTATAGGGGTGAATCGCTTCGAAGGCTAAGTCTTCAAATTCATTTTTAAAATGGTGCATTCCTAATCGGTGGGCAATAGGAGCGTATATTTCTAGTGTCTCCAGTGAAACACGTTTTCTTTTTTCTATCTTTAATGGGCCTAAAGTTGTCATGTTATGTAGGCGATCAGATAATTTGATTATAATTACCCTGATATCTTCTACCATGGCTAAGAGCATTTTTCTGAAATTTTCAGCTTGAGCCTCAGCTTTGGAATTGAACTCAATTTGAAGTAGTTTAGTGACTCCATTCACAAGTTTTTTCACTTGTTCGCCAAATTTATCTTCAATTTCATCTGCCGTTATTTCAGTATCTTCAACCACATCATGTAGTAACGCTGCTATTAAAGTGTCATTATCCATTTGCATTTCAGCAAGTGTGCAAGATACGGCGATAGGGTGGATAAAATAGGCCTCACCAGAAGTTCTTTTTTGTTTTTCGTGAGCATCGGCGCCAAAGATAAATGCGCGAGCTAAATTTCCCCTTTGATTTTCATCAAGATATTTTGCGGCTAATGAATTTAGTTTTTCAAATTGGAACATTTGGAATTAAGTCTTGCAAGGGTGATATGTGGTATAGTATATCGGATTAAATATGACTTAACACAATATATTCTTTATTTCAGATATACATCTAACTCTGTGTATAATATTTTCAGTTACAGCTTCGTAATTAGGTGCAGTTTCATCGGTAATATGTATGGAATCAACCTCTGCGTTAAATGCCATTTGAATGTCATAAATACTATCACCAATAACAATAGCATCTCGAGCATCAATTCCGGTAAACTCTAAAATTTCATGTACCATTTGAGGATTTGGTTTAGAAAAGCATTCAGATGTCGTTTTCGTTATAATGAAATATTTAGCTAAGTTATGTTTTGCTATTTCATGATCTAAACCTCTGCGACCTTTTCCAGTTGCAACGGCTAGAAGATAGTCTCTGTCTTGCAAGTCATCCAATAACTTTTTAACTGGCATGAATAATGTAGAGTCATCTGACTCTTTGTAGAAATAATCTCTGTAATAATTCAAAAAATCATCAAGATGGCTAATATGATTATTAGGAAATAATGTAGGCCAAGCTGAATGAAATGATAAGCCTATAATATCACGAATATCTTTGTCTTTAGGTATTGGTAATTCAATTGATTGTGCGGCATTTTGCACGCAAAAAATAATTTTTTGAAATGAATCAACAATTGTTCCATCCCAGTCAAAAATAATTAATTTATACTTTTTCAATGTTTTTTTCTTCTAGTGGCTTTGCAGGATATAGTTTGTTAAGTAGGGCTTTGAATGTAGACCCTTGAACGAGGATGGAAAGTATAACGACTATGTAAGTCATAGTTATAATTATATCTGGAGCTCCTGGAATGGATAGTGCTAATGCGATTGAGATACCTCCGCGCAATCCTCCCCAGCACATCACTACATTTTCTTTCCAATAATTTGGTTTAATGTTGCGTTCTATAAAAAGCATAGGCACTGATACACTGATAAACCGAGAAAATAATATGACTATAATTGCAATGATCCCTCCAGGTATGACAATATAGTTAAAATTCATGGTTAATACTTCTAGGCCAATTAACACGAATAAAAATGCATTTAATACCTCGTCAATTAGGCGCCAAAAATTATCTAATGCTACAATTGTTCTTCCTGAAAATTTTGTTTTGTTTAGACTATTCCCTATCATGATTCCAGCAACAACCATGGCTAATGGAGCAGACACCCCTAGTTTACTCGCGATAATAAATCCAGTGCTCGTGACAGCTAGGGTGATGAGAATTGCAACCTCTGCATTATCACAGCGAGATAAAAACCATATGGCAACATAGGCAAAAACTAGTCCTGCTATAATACCACCTACGGCTTCATGTATTAAGTCCCAGGACACGCTAAGGAATGTAAAGTCTTCTCCGCCATTGCCGAGGGTAATCGCTACAATAATAACGAACAGTAAGATTGACGCGGCGTCATTAAATAATGCTTCACCTGTGATACGCATTTTCATTTTGGTGGGAACTGTTTTACATAGTTTAAAGACACTTAAAACCGCAATTGGGTCAGTAGGTGAGATCACCGCGCCGAAGATTAAACAGTATGCAAGAGAAATGTTTAGTGAGAAAAAATTAGATATTTCCCAAAGTATATAGGCCGTTAAAAAAGTCGAGATTAATACGCCAATACTAGCTAGTGAAATGACAGCGAGCATTTGTTTTCTTAAATCAACTAAATTGACATGTAATGCGCCAGCGAATAATAGGTAGCTGAGCATGCCTTCTAGAACAATTTTTCGGAAATCAATCCCGCTCAATAGATCATGAACTGGATCGAAGAGTCCCGGAATGATTTTCAGAGACAGCATAACCAGTAAAGAAATAGCAATGCTAATGATTGTTAAGCCAATTGTTTTTGGGAGTTTTAAATATTTATGATTGGTATAACCGGCTATAGCTGTAATGGTTACAAGCATGGCAAATAAAGCGTGGTAATTCATTGTGGTGCCAAAACTAAAATTATTCTTTGAATTATAGACAATACATACCAGAGTGTCGAGAATGTACCATAGAGATTTTTATAAGGCAGCCATAGATTGATTTAACTTAGAGGTTTTATTTGATTGTACGATTGGGATTAATTTTGTCTTGAGGGTAATAATTCAATGAGTATTGCGGAAATTGTAGAGATAACTAATAAAAGAAAGATTAAAGTCACTATGTTTGTATTTGAAAATATAGCATGGATAAATGACCAGATCCCACAAAAAAGAGCAAATGCCATAGGGTTAAATGCGCTCGCGACACCAAAACCGGTTTTAATTGAAGACGTCGCGCTTGATGTTAAAATTGGCAACAATGACCCAGAAAGATAGCTAATCAAAAACATGCTTAGAATTAATAAAATAATCTTTGGCATACTAAAAAAGAAGAGTGCTACAGACAATGCAAAGAAAAAAATAAAAGTTTTTCTAAGTTTTGTTTTGTTTACCTTTGAAAAGATGAATTTATTACTCATGCTGCCCAAAATATATATAAAGCAGAATCCTATGCTCAGCCATGTATATGTTTCAAATGATAAATGTTTTTGC
>JBLIDR010000276.1:0-4175 GCA_047632655.1 Francisellaceae bacterium
TCTATGATGCATAAAAAGTTTTCACAAGCCAAATATATAATATAACTATAAGCTATCTCGCTAAATAAAACTTAAATAAATTTAACTTAAGCCATGAGGCCGTGTAATAAAAATAAGTAAATTTCCACTTAATTAGCGAGTAAAGATTCAAAATTTTCAATTGACTCGCGTATGTACTATACTTGCATTATCTAACTTTAATAATAGGCTAATTATATGATTTCTTTAAAAGAATTATCAGTTGCATTTGCTGCTGGTGCTTTAGGCGCTATTGTCATTACCATACTGCTATGGCTTGAAATAAAATATGGCATAACCTCAGCTTTAAGCATAAAAATTAGCAGCATGTCTAACTCTGAGCTAACAGTCCGTATTTATAAAATGATTGCCTGGGGTGGTCTTTGGGCTTTTTTATTATTAATACCATATGCAAAGAGTCGTTGGTTTATTCGCGGCATTGTGTTTAGCCTGATCCCTACAGTCGTCACTTTTTTATACTTCGCACCGCAAAGTGGTTTAGGCTATTTTGGCGTTAATGCTGGATACTTAATGCCAATTAATATCCTAGTGCTAAATATTATTTGGGGAATTGTTGCGGCTTGGTGGTTTAATTTATTTGCTAGTAAATAAATTATATCAGACCCCTATATTTTTTAGCTTTTTATTACTTTTAAGATTTTCTTCAACTTCCTCTAGGGATATTCCTTTTGTTTCTGGAATAAAAAACTTCAAGACAAACAAGAAAATAACACAACAAATTCCAAAAAATAAAAATAATTTCGCCCCTCCTGCTGAATTTGTGCTTCCATCTGCAAGTTGCATCATAGGTAACGAGAATGCGACCACAAGTGCTGCAAAGACCCAATTAACGGCAGTGGTAACTGTCATGCCTAAATCTCTACCTTTTAATGGAAATATCTCAGCACATAATACCCAGGCTATTGGGCCTGCAGAAATAGCGAAGGCAAAAATAAATACAACTGTTGAGCCTACCAATGAAATTTTAGATAAGCCACTTAGGGCCTCACTGCCAGACTCAAGATGGAAAATCCATGAGCATAGAAATAAACTTAGTGCCATAATAGTATAACCAAAATATAGAATAGGTTTGCGTCCGAGCTTATCAACAAATAAAACTGCAAGAATTGTAGTTAGCATGTTAACTAAACCTACAATAATTGTAGCAATTAGAGGACTATCCAATCCTGCTCCGATAAAAATTGAAGTAGAGTAATAAATAACTGAATTAATTCCAGTCAATTGTTGAAACATTTGAATTACAACACCTAAAGCCAATACTTTAAAAAAGTATGAATGTTTCAACATTGAAAAAAATCCACCCTTTTCACTATCATTCATTTCTATAGCTTCTTTCATTTCTGCTAGCTCAAAGTCTACTTCTTCTTGAGTAAAACGGGTTTTATTTAATACTAATTCAGCATCTTTATGACGCTTTTTAAGAAACAACCAACGCGGAGATTTAGGAATAAAAATGAGCCCTACCAACATTATAAGCGCAGGGATAGCAATGGCCAAAAACATTGGACGCCAGGATCCTGTATGTTTACCAATTATATAATTTGACACAAAAATAGCAAAAATCCCAACCGTAATCATCATTTGGTACATAGAAATAAAACCACCACGCATGCGTGTTGGGGCTATTTCAGAAAGGTATAAAGGAACAGCAAATGATGCCACACCAACAGACAAGCCCAAAATAAAACGAAATATAGTTAAAGTCTCATAGCTACTAGAGGCCATACTTAAAAATGAAAATACCGTAAACACAATAGCTGTAAGCAGTAGTGTGTTTTTACGGCCAATCAAACTAGAAACGAAACCACTAATAATCGCACCAATCACTGATCCCCATAAAAGGATAGCAGCAAAGCTAGAGGCTTGATCAACATTTAAGTGTAAATCTTTAACAATAAGCTGCAAGGAGCCATTCATAAATCCTTGATCCAAACCAAATAACAATCCGCCAAAAGCTGCAATAACGCAGACAAAGATTATATATATTCTCTTTCTAGCCATAATTTACTTCCTTATTTAAAATTTACTGAAATACATGATATTACATCAAAGCTCTAAAAATTTAGGCGATTATAACTCAATCATCGCCATGAAGCATAGTTTTACCTTATTTTTAGTCACAAAGCCAATTAAATTGACAAAAGTCCTACATTAAAACTAACTCTAAAAACCATAAATAAACACTTGGTAATTAATTAAGTTGATTCATTTTCAAAGGCATAGTTATGGACAGTGCCAACCTACTTAAGAAACTCTTCTTCATGTGAAACTATGAACATAGCTCCAGGATATTCTTTTAGGACCTGAATAACATGCTCTTTAATTTCAAGACCAAGGTTATTGGTAATTCCATTTAATATTAAAAGCTTCGGTATCTTAGCAGTAATTAAGCCAAGTGAAAGCCTAGCCTTTTCACCACCAGAAAGATTTCCCACCAAAGCATGTACCTCATCATTAGTTTTAAATAAAAAGCATTTAAATGTCTTCTGATATCAGTATCACACCAATTTGGTCTAAGAATATATAAATATTAAATCACTGTATCTTTTGATTTAAAATCAGAATAATGTTGATTAAGATACCCTAAATTTTCAGATTTTGTAAAGTTCCAACAACCTGGTTTATACATATCATCTTTACCCACTATTGCCATTAATAACATTGATTTACCAAAAGCGTTTTCCCACTAATTAAAATTATTTATGAAAAACATAAGCCAGATACCTCTTTATTAATTTGTTATTTTTATTACAAATAGCAGATTTTTTCTTTCCAGATGTACTGCTAACTCTACTATACCTTTCTTGGTCTACCCTCCAAATGGGAATATTGAGTTGGATTTATCAAACGCGTTATTGAAGGAAATAGAGGACGCTAGAAGAAAACATGCAGTACCATTCTAAAATCATAACTTCTCAACAGTGCATACTTAGATTTTCATCAAAACTTTCTTTAAACAAAGTCTAAAGTTTTGAATTGATTTGAGTATATTTGAACTAATTCTCGCTAGTATAAATCCCATTCATGGTACTTAAGTTCTTCTAACGTTTCTGATGCATTGGATAAGCAACCAACACCACGATGTTCAATTTGAGTGATGATATCATTTTCATTAAATTTAAAAAATGTCGTACATTTGTCAATATATTGTTCAGGAAAACAAACGCCATTGTTACAATTTCCAGGATGAAAATAACCAATTTCTGAATGATCATATTCATATACTGTGAGGCCATCTGGCGAGGTAAAGATATCATTGGGGTAACCCCAAACATGAATTAAATTTTGAGCACTCTTATCATGCCAGCTATTAACCATTTTTTTAAAATTCGCAGAGGTTGCACAACTAGATAGCAATAATATAAAAATGCTGCTGGATATCAATATAACGATATGTTTAAAATATTGCATAAGAGCCCCGTTTATTTAGATTATGAATTAAGATGAAATAACTATATAAAAAATATAGCTCTTATGCCAAAAGACATGAAAATAAACTGAGGATTTTTAATCAACCTGCATTCCAATTTTTTGTGAGATCGGACAGATGGAAGAATTAATTTATTTCAGATTATTACTATTTAGTGAAACTAGTCACCTAAAAAAACATAACCCCTGAAGCGACAAACATCATGCCAACAAAAACACGTTTTAAAACATGGCTAGGTAATATGTGAACTAGTTTTGCACCAACAAGTCCACCAATAATACTTGGAATTAAACTTGATAAAAGTATAGGTAAGTTTGCATAACCAATATGATTCCAGCCAATACCCATTAAGGGGATGCCCGAAATAGTCAACCATACTGCAGATATGCTAGCGAAAGTTAAAACGATTAACGTCGAAGTTCCAATTGCTTTTTTAATCTCAACACCAGATAGTACAAAAAATGGTACAGTAAAAATTGCGACACCAACTAATGATGACAATCCACCAACAAATGAAGCTAATAGTTTAAACAAAAATTTAGGTAATTTTATTGTCTTAGATTTACCGTATTTAAATCTCAACATAAATATTGCAGCAATAAAAACAACAAAGCTAAATATATATTTTAGTTCTTTACTGTGTATCAGAGTAATAATCACAGTACCAACAATAGAACCAACCATCATGATCCATATAAGACTTTTA
>JBLIDR010000277.1:0-4174 GCA_047632655.1 Francisellaceae bacterium
CATTTCACGAATATCTTTGATTTTAAATGATCTATCTTTTAATTTTTCAGCCAATTGAATATGTAGATTAACTGCGCCACGTAAAACTATTTTCTGATCAACATTTAAGTTATTCTCAGTGAGATTGTCAAATAATGTTTTAGCTGTAGTGTGATTTAGATTCACAGTTTTGATATTTTTAACTTTCATGGATTAATATCATATGTTTCAGAAGGTTAAATGATGGAGATATTTTGATTAGTTATGAGGATTTATGCAAATTATTTTTTATCTTATCTCCAATTTCAAAGTGGTAACAGTTGACAGTTAATATAGTAGAAGTGATTGTATATCACTGTGATTGAGATTATAGAGGATTTTTATGAATATAGGTTTATATCATGGGTATGAACTCATCGGCTCTGGAAGCAATGAATATAATCGTTATCTAGCAAGAGAGCTAGCTAATAATAAACACACTATTCATATTTTATGCCGCGAACCAAACCCTGAGAAATTTGATTTTATATCTGATGCATATTGCTGGGATATTAACGGAAACCAAACAATTTTATTTGAAGATAGAAATGATTCAAATTGTACATTGCATCAGCTTCCCAATGCTAGCGTTAAACCAGTATATGTTACAGACAAACAAAGAGAAGGTAATGTTAAAACATTTTCAAATTTGACGGATGATGAGCTAGCAGAGTACCATGCTCTGAATCATAATATTTTATTGAAGATATTGACCAAATACCAATTAGATATTTTGCATTGTAACCACCTAGTCTATCAGCCAATTGCTGCTATGAATGCGTGTATTGAGACACAAACTCCTTATATGATATTCTTACACGGTAGCGCTATTGAATACACGGTTAAAGATGATGAGCGCTACCAAAAATTGGCATTAGAAGCAATCATTAAATGTAATGGTATTATTAGCGGTAATAAAGAGGTTAGAAATAGAATAATTAAACTTTATCCTGACTATAAAGATATGATACTAGCCAAAACAGAAATTGTTGGTATGGGGGTTGATACGCAATTATTTCAATCTGTGGCTAAACAAAATAGAAATGCTAGCATCCAACAATTACTGAAATATGATGGGATATTTGGGAAAAAGAGATATCAATCTGATGAACTTAAGACAGAACTATCTTTGGGTAATATTCAGGCTACACGTAATTATTGGAATAACTACAACCATTCTGTGCCAGATAATGGATTTGCTCAGAAGTTAAAATCTATTCCTTGGAGTGAGAACATAATATTATTTGTTGGTGCGTTAACAGCTGGAAAGGGTCTGCAAAGTGTAATTTCAAGTTTGCCAGCGATACTTAAAGAAAAGAAAAATATACATTTGGTTATTGTTGGAGCTGGCGCATATCGAGAAGTGCTTGAAGCGATGGTATATGCTATTAGTGTTGGTGATAAAGCATTATTTTTAGAACTATGTAAACATGGTATTGATTTAGATCGCGGTGATTATTTAGGCGCTTGGCAAGATGTTTTGGATTATATTCATATCGAAGATAAGTTAAATGAACTATTTTTATACGGCTCAAAGGTTGATAAGCATGTACATTTTTTAGGTCGCCTGGATCATGACTTACTTCAATATCTGTTTCCTTGTGCTGATATTGGAATTTTCCCATCAGTTGTACCAGAAGCCTATGGCTTAGTATTGATGGAATCATTATCAAATGGTGTATTTCCAATTGTAAGCTACTTTAGTGGTTTTGTTGATGGGGTTGATGAACTAGAAACTTATTTAGGTAAAGAAATTGTAACCCATATGAAAATTGATATGCAGAGTGAGAAACGGATACAAAGTATAATATCTAATGTGTTAAGTGTTCTGCATAATTTAAAACAGAAACCTTTAGCGCACAAACTTAGGCCAATCGCAGTTGATAATTATGATTGGAAAATTAGAGCCAAGCAAATGGAAAAAGCTTATAAATGTTTTTTGTGATGAGTGCTATAAATCATAAGGGTAAAGAGGGAAGTTTATGACTAAACAAGGCAAGATGTTTTTAGCCATCTTACTCATACTATCAATGGAACTGATTGACGTCACAGTTCTAAATAATATTATAGCTGACATTGCGCATTCCTTGAAGACTGATGTTTTTCATGCAAATTTAGCAATTACGAGTTATATGATTTCATTTGGAATTTTCATGCCAATATCAGTGTGGTTATCCACTAAATTTGGTAGTCGTAATCCGATGATCTATTCTCTAGTCGGTTTCATTGCGACTTCGGTTTTATGTGGCTTAGCATTTAATTTAGAGATGCTTGTCGTATTTCGCATACTCCAAGGATTCTTTGCAGCATTACTTTTACCAATATCTCAAACAACTATGATCCGTCTGTCGAGTAGCATGGTGGACGTTTCTGCAAAAATTGGTATATATACTGTTGCTTCTGCCGCTATCGGACAACTAGTGGGTGCTTTTTTAACCCAATATTTGTCTTGGCGTTTAGTCTTTTTTCTCAATGCGCCAATTGGATTATACTGTCTTTATCTTGTTCTTAAATATTTCTATGTACCTTTTGAAAGAAAATTAGTGAAATTAGATATTATTGGATTTGTGGTTGTTGGAGTTAGCACTGGACTATTATTTACAGTAAGCAATCTTCTTGGATCAAAAAGTACGCCCGTTTGGCTCCTTGTTTGTTTAACCGTTATACCAATTCTAATTTGTAGCATTTATTTTCTTAATTTAAAGCGAATTGTTAATCCCATATTA
The DNA here is from genome assembly GCA_047632655.1 of Francisellaceae bacterium. Taxonomy (GTDB): domain Bacteria; phylum Pseudomonadota; class Gammaproteobacteria; order Francisellales; family Francisellaceae; genus CAJXRW01. The sequence continues at coordinate 2,745 of JBLIDR010000277.1, forward strand.
AAATTCAAACTGTTCAGAAATCGTAACTTTTCTCTTATGCTAACGGTTATTATGATTAACAAATTAACCTTATATTGGCTGTATTTTGCTTTTCCAGTTTACCTCTATCTATTTATTGGTTTTCGTTTAACAACTGTAGCGGTAATTATGGTGTGTTTATGGGCAGGGAATCTTTTTAGTAAAAAATTTACTGTCTTTAGTGTTAGGTATTTAGGCATGAAGGCTGCAACAATTGTAGCTTCATTTGGCCTATTAATTATTATGCTTACCTGGGGGTATACGCTTCACAGTAGGCAATTAATCACCCTCATTCTAGTATTAATTCCATTTTTCGGTATTATGATGGGAATTTTTCAAACAGCCACAAATTCTTATGTATTAGCCGTGGTTGTTGATGAAGATAAGGCTGATAGTAATGTTTTGTCTAGATCTCTCTTGATGATTGCTACTGCCTTTTCAATTTCTTTTTTAGGTGCCGCATATGAATGTTCTAAAATCTATTTATCCTATGAGAACGAACCTTATTTATTTATATGGGCGTTTGAGTACAGCTTTATTATTAGTGGTATTATACAATTTTTAGCAAGCTTTTTAGTTATCTTTACAGATCGAGGTACTAGTCGTTTGGCTTAGGAGTTAAGTGACCTACCGATAAGGCTGAATGAGTTATAAAAATATGATTAATTCAGCCTTATCGGAAGGTCACCCTTTGCATGAGATCACTCATTATGACCTGCAACAACAAAAATATTACCTAACTGGTCAGCCTACTTGTCAGTCTGTAGCTAATCGTATTTTTGAATTCCACCATCACTATAACCCTAAGTGGAGCGCCTAATATGGAAAGAGTTATCAATAGTAGAGTCAACTATCACAGAAATAGTCAGCAGCAACCATGGTCAAAGATTAAGATTATGCAGCGTTGTTTGGCTAAAGGATGGAAAATTAGTCACCGAATCGTTAAAAAATACTAATTGCAGTGTTTCTAAAAAACTATTCCCGAGGTGTTAGGATCTGATTTAATCAAGGTGCTTAGAGGTAGAACTAATAGATTTTGATCTAATCGAAAAAAACCATATTTTTCATAAAAACATATAGCTCTATCATCTTTCGCATCAACTATTATTGCAAAAATACCTAAAATCGAAGATGCTAAAATAATTTTATCAAACGCATCATTTAATAATAACCTTCCCATCCCCTTACCCTTCATTTTTTTGTCCACAGCAAGCCTGCATATCCTTGCAGCTGAGACAGGATAGCGAGGATGTTTGATATAACTTGGAAGCTTTAACGGTGATATCTCCGCACTTGATATTGTATAGAATCCCCTGACAATATTATTACCTTCCTCAATAACAACATATGTCTTGCTGATACCGTTACTTTGATTCTGTCTAGCATTACGCTTTAAAAATTCATTTAGATCT
>JBLIDR010000278.1:0-4162 GCA_047632655.1 Francisellaceae bacterium
CGTCGTATGGTAAATGCACTCTATGATAGTCACTTGGTGAGAGATAAATGGTAATAAACTGTCCATTTTTTAATTTTTCTGCAGTATCTTTGTCATTACCAAGAAGAGATAATAAAGTGAATGTTTTGCCTTTGGCCTGAATCAAATTTCCTTCAGATATTTCACCAAACTGACTGGCGCAGCCATCAGCAGGTGAGATGATAGCGTTTTGATCTGTACAAATTGGTCTTGCTTCTGGTTTTAATTTACGTGTGAAAAAATCATTAAAAGTTTTATAAGCTTTTGGGTCTTCTTCTCTTGCTTCATTAAGTGAAATTTTGAATTTCTTTTGAGCGGCTTTAATTAAAAGATTTTTAAGCTTTTCATTGTTAGAATTTGTTAAAAATCCTGCTATTCGAGACAATAAATGTTGTGGGAGAATATGCTGAAATGTTATGAATAACTTTTTTGAGGCCATTTTTTTTGTCCTAGGGTATAATCGCTAGCTAATTATACGGTAATGTTTTTACATTTGCCAATTAACTCCATATCATGTTTAGTGTATAGAATTAACTCAGGAAGTAATAATGGATATTAGTATATTTGAACTTTACTCTATCGGGATTGGACCTTCTAGTTCCCATACTGTAGGGCCAATGCGTGCTGCTAAGCAGTTTATAGATGAAATGGATTGTGGCGATGTTGATAAAGTAGTGGTTGATTTATATGGCTCGTTGGCTTTGACGGGGAAAGGTCATGGAACCAATACTGCTGTGATGCTTGGTTTAAGTGGTCAATCTCCTGAGAGTATTGATCCTAAGCATGGTGAAAAGATAGTGGCAGAGATTGAGCATGATAATAAGCTTAGTCTCAATGCAGAACATTTAATTGATTTTAACCCGTCTGAATGTGTTGTTTTTAATATGCAGATTACCCTGGACTTGCATGCCAACGGCATGAAATTTACTGCTTTTTCAAAAAGTAATATTGTTTCAGAGGTAACCTATTTTTCCATTGGAGGAGGGTTTATTCTCTCAGAAGACCAAATGAGAAAATCTGAAGGGCTTATGGATATGAACAATAAGGTTCCTTATCCGTTTGAATCTGCTGCAGAATTATTTAAGCAGTGTCGGCATCATAAGCTATCAATCAGTGAAGTTATGTTTTCTAATGAAAGGGTTAATCGTTCTGCTGAAGATATAAACAATGGTATTTTAGAAATATGGAGAGTTATGAATGATTCAATTAAAAATGGATTTACAAGTAAGCTCTCTAAGTTACCAGGAGGTTTAAATGTACGCCGTCGAGCAAGTAAACTATATACTAAATTAAAGGCAATGAATGCTCCTAGTAATGATTTGAATTGGCTTAATGCTTACGCTATTGCGGTGAATGAAGAAAATGCGGCGGGTGGAAGAGTGGTAACAGCCCCTACAAACGGAGCTGCTGGAATAATTCCTGCAATTCTTAAATATTATCTGTCAACCTCGCCTAGTGCCTCAGATCAAGAAATAATTGATTATTTACTTACAACTGCCGCAATAGGCATGCTATATAAAAAAGGTGCCTCGATTTCAGCAGCTGAAGTTGGATGCCAAGGAGAAGTTGGTGTTGCGGCATCTATGGCAGCTGGAGGTTTATGTTATTTATGGGGGGGAACCTTATCTCAAGTAGAGGTGGCAGCAGAAATTGCTATGGAACACAGTCTGGGTTTAACCTGTGATCCTATTGGTGGGTTGGTCCAAATCCCTTGTATAGAACGCAATGCTATGGGTTCATCACAAGCGGTTAATTCAGCAAGATTGGCGTTAATTGAAGATGGTGGGCATAAAATATCATTGGATAATGTGATTAAGACGATGAAAGAGACTGGTCGAGATATGTCACATAGATATAAGGAAACCTCATTAGGGGGGCTGGCAGTTAATGTACCTGCTTGTTAGCTAATCAACTTGGCATTACTTCAATGAAAAATACTTCTAGTACATTTCATATTTTTTCAAATAGATAGTCTATAATATTTTTATCTTTTCTGTATAATTACAACAACGTTGGTGGCCTTAATTAAATGAAAATTATGTATTCAAAGACAGATACGATAATTAGTTTGTTAAAGATTGGTGTTATTTTCGGCATCGTCGGTTCTATAATCGGCTGTGGTGTCTTTAGGAACAGAGAACTTGATTATACTAGAAATGAAATTTCACAAAGACCAAGCCTAATCGTTCCATCATCAGTTTCAAAAAATGCTGATATACAGCCCTACTTGGTTGTTCCGACTGATGGGCCGAATTTTTATGCTAAAGGCCCTGAAAGTGTTGCTGAGAAATCAATGTTGCCTCCTGGGTATTCGGCTAAATTCAATGTGGAATTTTTAAAAAAAGAGCAGGAAGCAAAAACAGTTAATTCTAGTATTTCATTTAATAATGAAAACGTTGGTTTGATTTTAATTCATGAGGACTTTAATAAATCTTGGGAATTGATAGATGAGGCTCTTTCTGGCGTTTCTGGTTTTGTCGTTGATGATAAAAATAGGAATAAAAAAGTCTTTTTTGTGAGTGATAAATTATCTAATCAAAAGCTTGATGTTTTTGTTTTGCCTGGTGATGATGGCTTAAGCACTAATGTAACCGTTTCTTCAAATAGTAAGGTGACATCAAGTGAACTAGCACATAGCCTCCTTGAGCAACTTCATTCCCAAATAGAATCAAACACTAAAGTTATGTTAGATATAGCGCTTGTTCCAAGCAAAATATTGCATAGTACTGACACTAACAGAAATATTTTAGTGATATATGAGCCTAAAAATAGTGTATGGCCATTGATTTCTAATGCGCTGAAAGAATCCGGTTACGCGGTTACTAGCGAAGATAATGATCAAAGTTCATATTTTATTTCAAAGAATGAATCACAAGATAGAGTTTATGTATACCAGAAGAAAATAACAGGATCTGTGTTTTCTGATTTGACTAACATCAGTAGCGGATTAAAAAGTTCTACGGTTGAAACTAGAATAGAAATTTTTACGCAACAAGGACAACTATTATCGACTGATGAAGCAACCATAATTTTACAAAATATTCAAAAGAATCTAAGGCAATAGGTATTCAATATGATAAAAAAAGAGTTACTATATACGGGTAAGGCAAAATCAGTTTATAGCACGGAAGATGAAAGTATTTATATTTTGCATTATCGCAATGATGCAACAGCATTTAATGCTCTTAAAAAGGCAAGTTTAGATGATAAAGGTAGAGTTAATAATTTATTCAATGCTTTTATTATGGATCACCTTGAGAGGGGCAATATTAAAACACACTATCTTGAATTATTAAACGACAATGAAAGTGTGGTGAAAGCCCTAAAAATGATTCCGGTGGAGTGTGTGGTTAGGAATTATGCTGCAGGTGGAATTGTCAAACGTCTTGGTATTGAGAAAGCGAAGAAGTTTGATGCACCTATATTTGAATTTTTTTATAAAGATGATGCTCTAGGTGATCCTATGATAAATGAATCACATATTTTAACTTTTGAGTGGGCAACTCAAAATCAAATAGATGAGATGAAAAAAATTACATTTGAAGTTAATGAAGTTTTGATTAAATTATTTGATGTTGCTGGAATTATTTTAGTTGATTATAAATTAGAATTTGGTGTTTCAAATAGTCAGATTATTCTTGGTGATGAGTTCACGCCTGATGGTTGTCGTTTATGGGATAAGAAGACAAATAAAGTAATGGATAAAGATAGATTCCGTCAAGATATGGGTGATGTAATTGAAACATACAAAGAAGTTGCCTCTAGAATTGGAGTTAAGCTTTAATTGATATTATTTGTTCTTTATGTAATGACTTTATTGGGTAATTTTTTATGTAAGTGTGTTAGATCTAATGCATAAAACTATGTTGATAATTATCATATCTGCTTTTTTAAATCTCCAAGCGTTTTCTTGGGACCTTGATGTGGTCAATGAAAAAAATCTACCTAATGCATCAGGTAACTATACTGAATATGAATTTAATCAAAGTAAACACTTTCCCGTAACGGTCAGAACAGTATACATTGATCAATCTAAGTATCGCTCTTCCATTGTTATTCAAACTCTTGAAAATAGACAGTCATTGATACATTTGAGTGAAAACACACAGGCATTAATCGCCATCAATGGTGGATATTTCCGCGA
>JBLIDR010000279.1:0-4141 GCA_047632655.1 Francisellaceae bacterium
GAGTAAAAAATAAATGCTAAATAACAGGGTAATATATGCAAAATGAAAGACCTGACCCTAGTCCTTGAAGTAAAGTACTACTGGAAGTTGGAAGTTGGATGTTGCATTAAAAGAAGATGCTTGTCGAATTCGACGTGGTGATGGAGCTGAAAAATTTTTCGAAGATACGACACATCACGTTAAACTTACTTAATAGTAATAAAAGTTTTAAAGCGGGTATCCAAAGAAAACAAAAACGAGCAGGACGAAGTGTAAGCTACTTAGCGCAATTCCTAACAGGGCAGTGGCTTCGTAATATTTCCCTGGGTTCATAATCTTGCCCTTTGCTTTGATTTTGTTCATTCCTCTCATATCAAATATTAAAATTTTTTAAGCGAGTTCTAAATTGAATGTTAGAGAAGTAATTAAGGATAAAAATTTAGGTGTAGTATTACAAAATAGTGGCTGGCTTATTGCTGAAAAAATAATTGGCATCTCTTCAGGGCTGCTGTTGAGTGTTTTTTTGGCTAGATACTTAGGGGGTGATGAGTTTGGAAGGTTAAATTTTTTATTATCGGTTATTATTTTGATTACCCCTTTAGCATCACTAGGTCTTAATGGGATAATTACGAGAGAATTAATTCAGAAGCCAGAACAGTCAAACGTAATAATTTTTACCGCGATAGTTTTCAGATTTATAGCAGGATTTTTTGCTTTATTATTTCTTGTTTTAGCTACCTATTACGGTAGTTGGTTTCCTAGTACGGGTAGGGTTAACCTTCTTATCTTAGGTAGCGGTTATGTGTTTTGTGCTTTTCAAGTGGTTGAGTACTGGTTTCAATCAAAGTTGTTATCTAAGTATGTTGTTAAAGCGAGAACACTTACATTACTTGTATTTTCAATTTTAAAAATACTTTCCGTAATTAAATATAACTCTGTAGAAATAATCGTTATTTTGACATCCATTGAAATATTTTTTCAGTCTGTGATATTAATACTCCCATATCACTCATTAACAAAAGGGGTACTTAAATGGCGGTTTGAATTTAAGTATGGAAAAAATATTGTTGGTCAATCTTATTGGCTTATCTTCTCAGGTTTTGCTGCTGTTCTTTATTTGAAAATCGACCAGATAATGATTGGAGTAATTCTTGATAATAAAAGTGTTGGTATTTATGCTGTTGCTTCACGTTTTTCTGAAATTTGGTACTTTATTCCTACTGCAATTGTAACATCACTATTTCCACTGCTGCTTAAAACTAAAGAATCAGATAATCAAAAATATCAAGCTCAATTACAAAATATATTCTCGATCTTATTTTGGATGGCTGTATTAATTGCTCTGATAATGCAGTTTTTATCCGCACCATTAATTGAATTCTTATATGGAGAAGAGTACGAAATGTCTAGTTCTGTCTTAATTATACATATTTGGGCGGGGTTATTTATCTTTATGAGAGCATTATTTAGTAAGTGGATTATAGCTGAGCGACTGTTATATTTTTCATTATTGAGCCAAGGTACAGGGGCAGTTGTTAATATAGCGTTAAATTATATTCTAATACCTATATATGGTGTTAAGGGTGCCGCAGTAACTACTCTTATTTCCTACGGGGTTGCTTCATGGTTTATTTTATTTGTGAACAAAAAAACTATTCCAATCGGGATAATGATGCTTAAAGCAAGTATTATTCCATTTATGTTAATTCTAAAAAAACTGAAAGGTACTAAATGCCAATGATTATAAAGTCTACGCTAAAGCTTTTTTTCAATAAAAAAACCATCGATAAAATCGCAGAAAGAAAAATTGCCGTGCAAATATATTCTCGTACAAGCGCAATAAACATTATGTCGAAAACACCGTTGCTCGCGTCAATATATTATATGTTTTTTTCTAACGCGTTCAAAAGAGAGTCATACATAGTTATGCAAGGTATGGTCAAGTACAATAAAAATCTCCAAAATGAAAAAAGTAGTATTTATCAGCTAAGGAGAAATATACACAGGTTAGAGAAAGGCCTGATTATGATACCTCGGCGAACTGTATTTGCTAAAGATTATATTTTAGCTACTGTCAAAACTTATATCAATATCTTAAATTCTTTAGATAAAGTTGTAAATGATGACTTGATTTGGGCCAATGATGTATTAACTAAATATTTCTCTGTTACTACAGAAGATGTCATTATTGACAAGGCACGTTCTTTATTTGAAGTTGAAAAAATTAAAGGTATAGAAAGCCAAGAACAGAAAATTCCTTATAAAAGAGACTTAAATACCACACTTGTAAACTACGAAGATTTTTTTAAATTATCTGTTAGGAGACGCTCAGTTAGGTGGTATTTACCAAAAACAGTGCCTAGAAATCTGGTTGATAGAGCCATCTTAGCAGGGTCGCAGGCACCGAGTGCTTGCAACCGACAACCGTACAAATTTAGAATAATAGACGATGCAGATTTATTAAGCGTTGTATCTAAAATTCCTGGGGGAACTGCTGGTTGGGATCATAACTTCAAGATGATAATTGTTGTTATTGGTGATTTAAGCGCTTATTTTAGTGAACGAGATAGACACGTTATATATATTGATGCTTCTCTTGCCACAATGAATCTATTGTTGGCATTAGAGACGCAGGGTTTAAGTAGTTGCGTTATAAATTGGCCAGATGTTGAACAGAACGAAGTTAAAATAAGTAATACTTTAAAGCTCCCGAAAAACGAAAAGGTAATAATGCTGGTATCGGTAGGTTGGCCTGATCCTGATGGGCTCATTCCTTATTCTCAGAAGAAAAAATTAGAAGAACTAAGAGGTTATAATTAATGTTATTTGAAATACGAGGGATTGGCTTTCCTAATAAAGGTGCCGAGTTAATGCTAATTGCTGTTACGGAGCAAATATCAAAGCATTATCCAGATGCTGAATATGTTGTTGATATGAACTATCATTACTTAAGTAGGGCAAAGTATGGCTTGTATCAAAAAATATGGTTGTCTAAGTTAGGCCTTAAAAGCCAATTGCTTTCTGCAATCATCCCTCTAAGTATCAAAAAAAGATTAGGCATAAAAGACAGTAAAGATATTGATGTGATCATTGACGCTTCTGGCTTTAGGTACACAAAGCAATGGGGCATAAATGCGACAAATACCTACATGGCAAATCATATTAAACATTGGCATAATCAAAATAAAAAAATCATTTTTATGCCTCAAGCATGGGGGCCATTTGATAATTCATTTAAAGATTCAATTTCTAAAATTGTTAAGTATTCAGATCTGTTAATTGCAAGAGACTCTGTATCTAAAGATAATGTTGAAAAGTTAACAGGATCAAATAATGTCAAACATTACCCTGATTTTTCAAACTTGCTGCAACCTAAAGCCCCTGAATTTTTTTGTATTACAGTACCAGATAATGGTGTTGCTATCGTACCAAATTGTCGCATGCTGGATAAAATGAAAAAAAGCGATGCACAAATTTACCCGAATATTCTAAAACAGTTTATTCTAGATCTAGAAGAAAAAGGGTACACCCCATTCTTTCTGATGCATGAAGGTGTTGATGATGAAAAAATTGCTTTAACTATAAACTCAACTCTAGAGCATAAAATTGAAATATTGAGACATGATGATCCTCTTGTTCTAAAAGGAATTATATCAAAGTGTGAGTTTATTATAGGTTCTCGCTTTCATGCTTTAGTTAGCGCTCTTTCTCAAGGTGTTCCTGTTATTTCTATGGGGTGGAGCCATAAGTATAATCTTCTCATGCAAGACTATGGTTTAGATGAATACTTAATTGAATCTGGTGTTACTTTAGGTGAGTGCTCAATTTTGTTGGATAGGTTAATAGCAAAATTAGAACACCTAAAAATAACAGTTTTAGATTGTGCCAATATAGAAAAAGATAAAACTAAGGCTATGTGGGCTGAAGTTATTTCAGTTATAGAGAAATAACCTCATTGCTTCTTGCGTGTCAATGCGACGAAATAGTTCATTCATAGTTTAATGATTTAAGACTTGGTGAATAGTTAATCTTTTATGAATATTAAGGTGTAATTTTGTATGACAAAAAAAATTTTATATATCCACCATTCCCCCAATGCAGGTGGTGCTCCCCGGAGTTTAAAGCTTCTATTAGATGCAGTAAGTAAGTGTAAGCAATTTAG
>JBLIDR010000280.1:0-4141 GCA_047632655.1 Francisellaceae bacterium
GTAGGCTGCATTTACATTAAAATTGAACGTGAAACCGAGTAATAACACGAGTAAAAAAACGTTTATTTTCTTGTCTTTTAATATTTTCATATTTGGTATCTTTTCTAAAACATTACACATCAAACCCATGTAATACATATCAATAGCAGTTATTGATAGATATTAGATTGGCTTTAAAGTAAACACCGTTTTATCTCAGGTGGCCTTGCTAATAATATATTAAATCTTTAATTATGGCTTAGCAGCGACAATAAACATTAGCACGGGAAAGTTGTTTGACAACGTATATTAATGACAATGTCAAAGTACGCAAAACATGAACGTGCAGGAAACTACACGGAATGGCAGGAGTCAATAAAAGGGGTGATCACGGTTCATACGATTAATATAGACTAAAGTATAATAGATTCTTGCAGCATCCAGAGTTAACTTTACAAGTGATGAATGCTTTATGTTTTTTCGATAGAGAAATGAAAGAATTGGGCGTTTAAAATTGTTTATAAACCCCAAGTACGGACTACATAGGCGGGAGAAATAGTTAATAACTGTTACCTCATAATCAATATAAAAATATAACTAAGTTGAATTATTGATGTTTGAACTCATTCTTGTCCTAAACCTGATTTTAAGGTCGAAATAAATGACCAGCCCTCCTAATAGAAAAGTTTTATTCTCAGCTCCTTCTTTTACGTTTCTTTTTATACTTCTTGGAATGTCAGTATCTCATGCTGAAGAGAATTTAATCATATTCGGTGGTGGTGGTCCAGGTGGTGTTTTTGCGCCGATTGTTAACTCTATTTGCACTGAAATATCACTCAGTAAAAGTACTCGAAAACGTTGTCAACCGAGTGTTACCGGTGGTTCGATGCATAATCTTCTAGGCGTTCTGTCTGGAGAGCTAGATGTCGGTTTAACGATGCCCGCATTAATAAATGATGCCTATAACGGACAAGCTTATTTCAGCGGTGTTGGTCAGCAAAATCAATTACGTACTATTGCTGCCCTTTACTCACAACCCATTGGAATTTTGGTTAAGAAGAATTCTGATATTAAGGGTACTGCCGATTTCAAAGGAAAAAGTATAAGTATTGGCCCAGAAGGGTCAGGTCGACGAGAAATTGCAAATATATTATTCAAATACATGGGGTGGTCGGTAAATGATTTCTCAAATGTCTACGAATATACGACAAAGGAAATGACTCAAGCTTTTTGTGATAATAAATTAGATATTTTAATTCAAGTTTTTGGTTTTCCTGGTAAATTTTATGACAAGATTCAAAAAAAATGTGATGCAAAATTCCTTAGCCTTTCTAGCGAATTAATCAATGAAATACACATTCAAAATAAGTTCTATAAGAAAACCTTCATTACATCAAACCTGTTACCAAATAATGACAAAGATATTTACACCCTTGAAATGGATGTTGTTTTAGTAACAAGAGATGACGTACCAAATGAAGTGGTTCATACATTATTGGACACAATATTTACATTGTCCGACAACGTGTATGGCTATCATCGTGCAATTGAAGCGAGTTATTTTAGTAATAATGAATTTTTTGAGAAAGCCTCAGGTGCACCACTTCATCGTGAGTCATTGCGATTTATTAAAAGGACAAAATAGTTTGCGAATTAAAGGTACAGGATCATAACTTATGATGACACCAAAAATGTTTAAATCTTTATTTTTTATACTTATATTTATTTTTACCTCCGTCTCATGCACCAATATGGATACTTTCAATAATTCGAAATATAAAGCAGATGAAAAAAGCGAAGCTTCGATTTCTTCAAATTATCAAATTAGTGGTATAAAAAAAGCAATTAATGCTTTGAATGTTGGTGATTTGGATAAGGCTTCGGTAGGTTTTAACAACGCACTAATGCTTGATCCTAACAACTCTTACCTCCAATTTTTAAATGGAATTACTTATCATTTGATGGCTCAGCGTGGTGACAGTTCCAAATACAGCATGGCTGAGCAGGGATATATTTTGGCTATAAAATTTGATGCTTCGAATTGGTTGGCTAGAGGGCAGTTGGGCCTGTTAAAATTAGACACAAAGAATTTTTTAGAAGCGCAAAATGTTTTAAGTGAAGCGCTTTTATATAATGATAGAGATGGTGATTTACTATACAGCACAGTTGTTGCTTCCTATTTTGCTAAAGATCTTGAAACGGCAAAAGGTGTTTTAAATAGATTAGAAGAGATTGAGGGCACAACTGAACGTGTACTTCGAACTCAAGCTATGTTAAATGCATCACTTGGTGATGGGAAGACCGCTGGTTCACTTCTGCAACAATACAACCAAAAACATTCTTCCCAAGACGTAAATAATTTGAAAAACAGGCTCACTGACTGGAATGATTTTTATAAAAAATATCGGCGCGGCGTGCAGGCAGGTTTATATAAAGATGATATAAAAAATAATACTGGGGCGCGGATTTTAATTGAGGGTACCAAAACTAATCAGCAAGGAACGATATTAAGTCCAACAAGTCTCGAAAATACTGAGAGCCAATATGATGACATCGAACAGGATAAATTAGCGAGTAAATTGTCTATGGTAATAGTCGATGTAGTCATCCTCAGGACAGAAGAAACGATAGGCACAAGTGTCGGTGTGAACTTGTTAAATGGGTTGAAATTACAATTTGGTTCAGTCTCGGACTATGATGCCAGCCCAGCATGGGGATCTAAGTATGAATATGATTATTCGACTGGTTCTACTGTAACTGACAATATTGTCAGATCTTTATCCATACCGGCTCTTACTTATTCCCTCAACATCTTCAATTCTCAAAATAATAGAAGTGAAGTTTTGGCAAGACCTTCTCTTGTTGCGAGTTTTGATGAGGAGTCAACCTTCTTTTCTGGAAGTGAGATAGATGCTTCGGCTGTAGGTGGCGGCGACGGTGAGCCGGTTACTATACAAAAAGAAGTTGGAATTAAATTAGCTATTACGCCACGGCGAATGGAGAACGGATTAATTGGTTTAAGTATTGACGCAGAAAGAACTTTTTTGAAGTCACCAAGTGACAGTATTGAATTTGATTATAAGATTGAAACGTCCAAAACAAAAGTTTCAGCAAATGTATCGCTACGCTCTGGCGAAACTTTGTTATTAAGTGGCTTAAGTGAAAAGGAATCACAGGTTGTAAGGGATGGCGTACCAATATTACAAGATATCCCGATAATACAGCATTTATTTTCTGAGAAAAAAGTAAGGGATTTTAAAAAATCAGTTCTTATTCTGGTTACACCTAGATTACCTAATTATATTTATCGCAAAAAAACAAAAAATGGAGTGAAGGGCGGCGGCGTCGGCGTATCTGAATTACAAGCGAAATATAGTGACTGGTTTAGACCTTATCCTAATTGGGCGTCCGTTTTCCACCATATGCAGTCTAATTCATTGTACCGAGAATTTAGGACTGGTGATGTCACAATGGAAAAGTGGCAACATAAAAAATCCTTCTTAGGCCGAATAAAAATGGCTTCTAAATTACTTTATTATTAAGACTTTTGATGAAGTTAGTCGGGCTAGAAACAAGTCTTCCCGCCCTCATTTTTTAAACCCTTATAATAGCAATATCGCCAAGCGAATATTATCGAGACTACAATGAGAAAATATCATCTACCTATTCTACTCTTCATCATCTTCCCATTATTGATCTCGTGTCAAAATAATAATAATAATAATAATAATAATAAAAGTAAAAGTAAAAGCTGGATGGGAGTCTCATTAATAGTTGCCGACTGTCAATTATGTGATATGCGCTATGCCGATTTGACGGAAAAGGACATACCCAATAGTGATTTTCAAGGTAGCTATCTATTTAGTGCAAACTTTTCAAAAGCTAATTTGACAGGCAGTAATTTTGGCAGTGCAGTACTGATTAAAGCGAAATTCAAGCGTGCTATTTTGGTTAATGCAAACTTTATGAACGCCAACTTGAGTGATGCAAAAATGATTGGCGCCGATTTGAGTGATAGTAATCTTATAAACGCAACTTTTGATAATGCCGTAATGCAATATGCAGGATTGATTAATGCGCAATTAACTGCGTCCAGTTTTATAAATACTGACTTGAGAGATTCAACGTTAAAAAATGTTAAAGCTCGAAGCGCCATATTTAT
>JBLIDR010000281.1:0-4126 GCA_047632655.1 Francisellaceae bacterium
CATAGCTGTATTTTATCTGGTCATGAGGCACTGTGTAAACACTTGCTCCATGAATAAGTGGAACTAAAAACGATTGAACTGAAACATCAAATGTTAAATCAAAGCACTGCAAGCATTTGTCAGTATGATCTAATTCAAAACCAGTGTCCAAAAAAGCACTTACAAAACTATCTAAATTTTTAAATGATATTTGAACACCTTTTGGTTTCCCTGTACTGCCAGAAGTAAACAAAATATAAGCTAAGGAGTCATCTGGAATATCTAAAATTTCAGTAGTTAATTCTAACGATTCACATTCAATTGTTTTCACTAAAAGAGAACTATCATATTCTGAGTTTTGACTAGAATCTAAAACTTTTTGCAACTGTGCTTGATCAATAATATCTAGGTTGCGTTCAAAAGGATATTTTGGATGAAGTGGCACATAGGCCATTCCTTCCAACCAAACAGCAAAAATTGAAGCATAGGTCTCTAAATCATCATTAACTACAAGTCCAATTTTATGATCTGATATGTCAAGATGTCTTATTAGTGTTCTTATTTTTGAAATCAAATTCCAAAACTCACTGTAAGTGTAATGTGCTTCATTAATACAAAATGCATCCTGCTCACCAAACTGTGATGCTATTGAAGCAAACCTTTGTCCGATATTTTTACTGAACATTAAAGAAGATATTAAGCGTTATTGAAAAATATTAAATGATTTTCAAAAAATTGTTATTGTAAGTTAAAAACAGTACGACTTAAATCAAAATTTAAAAAATGACATTTAGTATTAAAAATATCATTAGACTGTTTTTAAAGTGACCAAAACTAATATAATACATTTTAAACAGCAAGTGTTTTTTGATATATTAAAATACTCTTTTAAACCTTAGGTTTTATTTAATTTGGTTGTGTCCGAAAAAAATAAAACACCTAAGCCTTTAATTGATAAATCGTTGTCGGTTCTAAGTCTATATCTGATGTCATCAGTGACTTACAAGCTCTAAATGAATTAGAAAAGGAATAATCAAATTAGTATGTTTATACATTCAAATGGAACCTAAATTAATCAAAAAATGACGTATCTTTAAATTTCATTTTTTAAGCTAAAATCCAATTAAATCGATGAAGTTCCTCCCATTTATTTCCTGCCTACTCGTCTTATTATTATCAAGTTGTAATGAGGTCGATCATAAAGACGAAAAAGCGATAGGTGACTTTGTGACACAATGGAACGAAAGCCACTCACAACTCAAGGTAGCCTACCTAGGATCCTACTATATGGATGTAGTAACCTATTATGGAAAAGAGCGCACCAGAACACAAATATTGAAAGATAAGAATTTGCTGTTTGAGCAATTTCCAGACTATAAACAGCGTATTTTAAATGACGAACTTGTAATCACGAAAGAGGCAGGAAGCTATTTAGTTACTTTTACCAAACGAGTAAACTACAACGGAATAGAAGCAGATTACACCTCGTATCTTTCAGTAATATATAAAAATCGTGCTTTTAAAATACTGCGAGAGGGTATTGCTGAAAATGCAAATGATCTTGATGCTCCCATTTTTCCGCAGGCGCGTGAAAATGATGCGGCTATCACTAAAAACAGGCGACTGTATGGAGATTTTAACGGTGATGGCCTATCAGACTATGCCTCTGTGACCTCGCCAGAAATACAGTCTGATGCAGAAACAGATCCCCAAAGCGGCGATGGGGTAAAATGCAAAGGAGGATGTGACAGCGTGATCAACTTCAGCAATAAAGATCTAAAAGCCATTACGATCAAAGGAGCTTATAAATCACAATTAGAGAATCTTAAAGACCTTAATAACGACAGTGCAGATGAGATTGGTTTTTGGGATATAAAACCTACAACCAAGAGCCTCTATATTTTTAATGCAACTAATGGCACTCTAATTTGCGACCCCGTAGTAATTAACACCACCGTCCATAGGAATCTGAACCTTATTGATGTTTTTAAAAAAACAGGCCCCAATAAAATCACAGTATCACACAGTGCACTAGAAAATGGAAACTGGGTTTTGAAGAGTGAAATTATTGCTTTGAACTAAGCTTATAACTAAACTTCAAAAGTTTCTTTTAAACAGAGAAAAAAGAAAAGCTTTTATTTTGGTGTTATCACGATCGTAGCTTTTTGTTGTGTTCAGTTTTTCAGGTATTGGATATCCCGAAGTAATTTATAAATGAGCGCTTGTCGTCCAATACTTTTTTTCAACATAAATAAAGGTCAAGAGACATAGTAAATTATTAGCAATTTCAATCACTTTAAGCTGTTTAACTAATTTTCCCAGACCAACAAGTTCACATTACTCAATTTATAGACATTGTCGAGATGGAGCAATTGTCCTCCGAATTGCGCAAAGCGTACCTAAGAGTGGGTAGGAAAGGAAGGTGTATTCGAATGAAAATAGTTATAAGATAGACTTTATAGTATTTAATGAGTTTATTTGATTGTTCAATCGAACGCTATTATATTTTTATCATTAAATTGTAGCCGCTAATCTACAGGCTTGATTTATAGCGAGTTTTGCATCCAATTCAGCAGCAACATCTGCACCTCCAACGACAAACGCATTTATACCGGCTGCTTCTAATGGCGCTACTAATTCTTTAAGTGGTACTTGACCTGCACAAATTACAATAGTATCTACTGCCAATACTTTTTGCTCTTCATTTTGAATATAATGTAAGCCTTCATCATCAATTTTTGTATACTGTACATTGTCAATAAACTGAACTTTTTTCTTATTCAATGTAGAACGATGAATCCACCCCGTAGTTTTACCTAAGTTACCACCAAATTTACCTTTACTTCGCTTGAACATAAAAACCTCTCTTGGTGATGGATCAACTACTGCTGTTATACCTTCAATCCCACTTCGAGCTTTCATTGTTTTATCAATTCCCCATTCTTTTAACCAAGCATCAATGTTTAAGGAGGTGCTTTCACCTTCATGAGTTAAATATTCTGAAACATCAAAACCAATTCCTCCTGCTCCAATAACTGCAACACGTTTACCAACAGGCTTTTTGAACTTTAAAACATCAATATAGTTTAATACTTTAGGGTGATCGATACCTTCAATCTTTAGGGTTCTTGGTTTGATTCCTGTAGCTAATATGACCTGATCAAAATTTCCGTTTATCAAATCTTCAGGAGTTACTCGTGTATTTAATTTTAGAGTCACATGATGTAATTCTATTTGCTTATTAAAATATCGAATGGTTTCGTAAAATTCTTCTTTCCCCGGAATTTGCTTCGCCATATTGAATTGTCCTCCTGTTTCTTTTTCGGAGTCAAAAAGTGTGACGTCATGTCCTCGTTGAGCTGCAATAGTGGATGCAGCTAAACCAGCAGGACCGGCACCTACAACTGCAATTTTTTTCTTTTCTTGCGTCGGAAGATAATTTAATTCCGTTTCATGACACGCTCTTGGATTCACCAAACAACTGGCTACTTTTCGTTGAAAAACATGGTCTAAACATGCTTGGTTACAACCAATACATGTGTTTATTTCGTCCGATTTATTTGCTGCTGCTTTATTTACCCATTCTGCATCCGCTAAAAACGGTCTTGCCATCGAAATCATATCTGCGTGACCTTCTGCCAATATTTTTTCTGCTGTTTCAGGCATATTTATTCTATTTGAAGTCACTAATGGAATCGAAAGTTCTTCTTTCATTTTTTTAGTAACCCAAGTAAATGCAGCTCTTGGGACCGATGTTGCAATGGTTGGTATACGTGCTTCGTGCCAACCAATTCCTGTATTTATAATAGTGGCACCAACTTTTTCAATTTCTTTACCTAAAGCTACTACTTCTTGCCAATTACTTCCATTTTCCACTAAATCTAACATTGACAAACGATAGATTATGATAAACTCCTTTCCAACCGCTTCCCGAGTTTGCTTTACTAATGCTATGGGTAAACGCATTCGATTTTCGTAGCTTCCTCCATAATTGTCGGTACGCTTATTTGTTTTTTCTACAATAAATTGATTGATTAAATACCCTTCAGAACCCATAATTTCTACACCATCATAGCCCGCTAATTTTGCTAGTTTAGCAGAATTTACAAAATCACGAATGGTACGTTTGATACCTGATTGTTTTAGT
>JBLIDR010000282.1:0-4126 GCA_047632655.1 Francisellaceae bacterium
TGATTGGCGAATATTATTTAAAGCTAATTTTATATCTTTTAGCGAGAAGTGGACGAGGCAATCTCGACACAACAATAAATCTGCTTCAGGTAGTTTACTGGAAATCAGGTTTAAGTGAGTAAAGCGTATATTTTTGGAAGCATAATTTTGTTGATTTTGGGTTACGAGGTTTTCAACAATATCTGCTCCGATGTATTTAACATCTGCAGGAAGTACTCGTTGCATCCAATTAAAGTCGCCGCATGGTAAGTCTAATAATTTTTTTATTTTAAACTCTTTAAAAATAAAAGGTAATTGTTGAACTAATGTTTGTACCTGCTGTATTTCTGAGCCCTTACCAGAGTGACTCTCTGAACTTTTCCAGTGATTTCTTGAATAAATCTCATTGAATATTTTTTCATGATCTAAGTTATACAGACGACCAATTTTATTAGCTGTTAACTTTAATATCAGCTCTTCATAAATTTCTGTTTCAAAATCTTTCGATGAAATAATTATAAAATCAAAGTCATTGAAGTTAGAGTCGCTTTTATTAATCACAGGGATGTTTAACATACGTTTTGTTGTCGGCGATTTATCAATAATAAGGTTTATGTTTAGGTCATAGAATTGAGTGCTAAGAAGCTTTTCTAAAAACAGTGTGTGTTTGCCTGCACCATATAAAGCGACTTTTTTGCCACTAAATTCTTCAGACCATTTCCTCCACTGATTTGAAATTGCATTGTCATGCTTAAAGGTAGCGGGTTGCTTAATATGAACTCCTAATGAGTCACTTAATACATGTAACTCTTTATAACTATAATTAACAATCGGTATTTGGGATGAAAACTTTAACTATTTGCGCGGCAAATGCTGCTAACTTTTAGGACTGATAATATTTCTTCACTGGAGCTCTTAGTTGAAATGGTTGTTCCATTTTTGTAATTAGATATTTTTTCACCCTGAGCACCTAGATTAAAGCTAACTATTGGTAGTGCTAAAGCCATTAACTCTTCGGTGGCATAGGAAAATGTTTCAGGACATATAGAAGGCATAAACATTACATTCACATTATTAGATTGAATATTATTAGCCAATTGATTTAATTCATATGGGCCTAAAACTATAGTGTTACTAGTCCTGTTTTGTTCTTTAAGTTGTCCAAAAACTATGATATCTGCATTAATTTTATTTTCCGATATGTACTCGCCTAATTGCTTTAAAACATCTGCACCTTTTGCTTTTGTGATGTGACCAATGACTCCAATATTTAATTTAAGACTTGGGGCAATAATAATTTCTTGATGTGTAAAATACTTCATCGAATGTGGAACTAGGCGAAGTTTAGCATCAACGTCATGAAATGCTTTTTTCACTATAGTCAGACTTGAATTAGAGAATACCGTTATATCAGTTGATAAGTTTAATATGCTTTGCCAAAGAGGTCGCCAATTCTCAATATTCTTATCTTTCAGCATGCCAGAAAAGTGTTTTGGACGGCATTGTCTACAAACGCTGTTTTCAGGAACGTGGCAATACTGCCACTTACTGTTAAGTAAATTAAAGCTAGGACAAATTGGATAGTAATCGTGGAAAGCAATATTAAGCTTTTTAGGACCTATATTTTTCAAGTAAGTGTGTAAATTGCTTAAAAACAACATGAAAGGTCGATACGTGACCAGCGAATTTATTTCTATATTTTGTGGGTTAATAGAATTTAAGAATATAAATAATTCTCTGGTGTTTGTAATATGTGACTCTGGAGCAACTTTGTTTTGAACCAATTGAAGTATAACACTTTCATTTGAAATCCTATCGTTCGATAAAATGAGTAATACTGCTGCATCATTACTCAGTAAGTCTTGGACTTTGCGTTGGCGAAACAATTTAGTTCCGCCATCTAGTTCATGATCAAATATAATGGTGTAAGACTTCACCCCATTTATCTTAGATATGAAATTCTTCATGTTTATTGATTCTCAGAAATAGAATTTAGCATTATTACAAATTAAAATTGCAGGGCTAGGTATTAAGCAACTTTGTCTTAATAGGATATTAGCTCTTGTTAGAACATGTAACTCAAATCTTGGTACTTTGTTTAGGACTTCTAGCTGGGAGCGAGGGCTTTTTCAACTTTTTAACATTTATTTATGTATTAGCCATTTTGGGCGACATATTATGTGACTTGTGCACCCAGCGAAGCTATTTTTTTATCTCGTTTTATTATGTCATCAAAAAATTCTTTTGTTAAAGTTCCCAGTTGTAAATGTTGCATCTTAACGTCTCCAAAAATCAACCTGCCTCTTGTTCCAGATATATCGTATACAACCCCTGCTTCTTCTGTTGCACAGATAAAAATAAAGTGAAAAAAGTCTAATGCAATAAATCCCATAGGAATTTTATACATAACAGCATTACTAAACTTATAGCTATCGCAAGTTGCGAGTTTAGGGATGATAAATGCAGTCATTTTTTTGATCAAGCAAGCTCGAATAGCTGTAAACGTTAATGATCTAATATTGTTGATGGTTGAAGTGTTATTTATATCTGGAATGGATAGATATAACCCCTTTTTTTGACTGATAATCGAAACATCATTTGAGTGGGTTATATACATTGTGTTAATGCTACCTGATAACGTCAGATTTGTTTCATTTTCATCGTAAATAACAAAATCGTATTTTTTTGCTAAAGCACTATTTTCTAAATTTTTTGTTGTTTGAAAATTACAAAAAAATGGGAAATGATTGACTCGATTCCAAGTCATACAGTTTGTAAATGCTTTTCTATTAGATATTGTCAACATAGAAATACCCGCCGTTTTTTTTGGCAGAATTGCTAATTCCCTTTCCCACATTTTAAATCCAGAAGTTTCAAAGTATTGAATGTTTTTACTAATCATTAAAAACTCATTCAACCTTGCAACGGTCTTTTTCCACCCAGCAATGGCATCCTTAACTATTACCATTGCCTCACAACTTTGATCAATATTACATGATAACTTGGTTAAAACCGCATTCGCATAATTCACCGTCCCATACAAATAATAAAACAACAGTGAGTTACCTTTCTTATACGAAGCAAATAACATTTCTTTTTGTTTATTGATGATGCTTTCTACATCTTCTTTACTGGTCACATCTTTCTCTAAAAGTGTTTCAAAAGCATTGAGCTCTTCAATTAATAAATCCTGAGAATAATGTTTTTCAAATTTTTCTACATAATTGACAAGTTGTTTGGTTGAGAAGATTAGCGTCTTTAGTTTTTTAACGATTTGCGTTTTTTGATTTGCAGTGACTACTATTAACAATTCATCCAGTCTTAAAGGCAAGGCGCCTTGGATTTTTGCTCCATCGCTACAATTATAAAATTCCTGCTCCTTGGGTTTTGCACCTGTTACCTGCTCGATATCTTGTCTAGACACCTTAAATTCATGTTTAGTGTTGACCTTAGGACGAAAATTTCCGGGTACTATCAGTGAGGTATTGGCGCTTTTGGTAAAATCATAAGTTTCTTCGCCGTTCTCTTGATAATATCCTGACGATTTTGAATGGTGATGCTTTACATCTACAAAACCCAGATCCACACCAATTAAGTAAATACTGGTAAATCCAATAGTGCTGAACAGATCGATTGCAAAATTACTCACCGTCGGAAAGGCGTTGAGTAGTGTTTCAAAGTTTTTTCGGCCTAATACGTTGAGTGCCGATACGGTTGATGATTCGCCTTCTTTAAAGGCTATCATTACGTCTTTATATAAATCGCAGGTGTCGGGATGAATGCCATTACATGATATGAGAGTAATGTTTTTTAAGTAGTCTAAATCACCTATCAACACCGCCCAATCAAATGTGCTTCTGTTTTGTTCTATTTCTGCATGAAAGTCTGGGGTAATACCATGCCTATGCAACGCTTGCAGCGCTGTGCCACAGCTAACCACAATCGCTTGGCCTTGCCATTCTTTAATGGCTTCAATTGAGCTGTCTAAGGATGGGCCGTTGCCAACAATAAATACCGGCACTTCTTTGTCATAGTAACTCAACTTACTGGCTGGGTTTGACGTCAATACGGGAATTTTTCGCCGCATACCTTCTTTGGTATGGGCAATACCATAATAGGCATGGTCGAAATATTCGCCCATGCTTAT
>JBLIDR010000283.1:0-4110 GCA_047632655.1 Francisellaceae bacterium
TCAATTTTAGGACAACTTAATATAGAAAATAAATATATCAATGGAAGAAGGGTGACAGACAAAAACACTTTAGATGTTGTGACGATGGCGTTATCAGGCCTAGTTAACACCCAGATGGTAGCTAGTTTGCAAAAGTTAGATATTAACGCTCTTGGTATAACCGGAGCAGATCTAAATATAATAGAGTGCATAAAGAGACCGGTTAAGCGGTACGATTATGGATATGCTGGCGATATTAAACAAGTAAATACGCAGCAATTATTTGACTTAATAGAGAAAGACATCGTGCCAGTTATTTGCCCTATAACACATGATAAGAAAGGGCAGATACTTAATACGAATGCAGATACAATTGCGCAATCTGTTGCGAGTGCTCTTGCCGAGCTTTCAGTGTGCGAAATTGAATTATATTATTGCTTCGAATTGAATGGTGTTTACACTGATTTATCTGATAAAAACACCCACTTGAAGAAAATAAATTTTCATGAATATAAAGAATATGTAGATGTTAATATAATTAAAGATGGGATGTTGCCTAAATTAGAAAATTGTTTTACAGCTTTGAACAATAAAGTCAGTAAGGTTTTTATTACTGATGTTGAAAACATGAAGAAATTAATGCTAGATCAGGATGCCATTTCTACTGAAATGATCCTTTAAGTACAATTCACAAAATAAGAGAAAACATTAATGAGCACAAATATAAATAATATTTACAATGACTCTGTTTCTTTATTAAAGGAATTAATATCTATACCCTCAATAAGTAAAGAAGAATCTATGACGGCACGATGTATTTATTCTTGGTTGTTAAATAAAGGCACGTTGCCTGAATATGCAGGAAATAATGTTTGGTGTAAAAATAAATACTTTGATAATAGCAAACAAAACCTGTTGCTACTGTCTCACCATGACACTGTGAGAGCAGCTAAGAGTTACACCCGAGATCCTTTTACTCCTGAAGTTGTTGAGGGTAAATTATTTGGCTTGGGTTCAAATGATGCAGGTGGCCCATTAGTCACTTTAATGGGTCTTTTTGTCTATTTATACAATCATGAGAACCTACCGTTTAATCTGATTTTATGTGCTGCGGCTGAAGAAGAAATCTCGGGTAAAAATGGTTTAGAGCTTGCCTTGAAATCATTACCTGAAATTGATTTTGCCATTGTAGGAGAGCCCACTGGTATGAATGCAGCCGTGAGTGAAAAAGGTTTAATGGTCTGTGATTGTATTTCTCATGGTGTTACTGGTCATGCAGCCAGAGAAGAGGGAATTAATGCGATTACCATTGCAATGCAAGATATTGATTGGGTTAATAGTTTTAAATTTCCCCAAGAGTCACCCGATCTTGGTCCAGTAAAAATGACTCTGGCTATGATACAAGGTGGTGTAAAGCATAATGTTATTCCAGAAAGGTGTGAATTTGTAATTGATGTTAGAACTACCGATGCTTATTCAAATAACGAAGTTCTTGAAATTATGCAGCAAAATATGCAATCCGATGTTAAAGCTAGATCAACAAGGCTGCAGCCATCAAATGTGAGCCTAAGTAATCCATTTATTCAGGCGTTACATAAAGAAAACATCAAAACATTTGGCTCTTCCACAATGTCTGATCAGGCTTTGTTGAGTTGTCCATCAGTAAAATTTTCACCTGGGGAATCAGCTAGATCGCATACAGCTGATGAATATATATATTTATCAGAAATTGAAAATGGTTTAAACTTCTTTATTCCTTTTTTTGATAAAATCGTTTCAAAATCAGATTTTAATTTAACTAGCCAAGGGTAGAAAGTATGAGTAGTTTATGGGGTGGAAGGTTCACCACAAGTCTAGATGATGCGTTTAATCGGTTTAATCAATCGCTAAGGTTTGACAGCAGAATGTTTAGCCAAGACCTTGCCGCAAGCCAAGCATTTGCTTTGGGTTTACAGAAAATCAGGGTTCTGACTGATGTTGAACATTCAGCTATTAAAAATGCACTCATTGAAATAGAACAAGATGTAGAAAAAAATCCAAAGTTAATGCAAGATGCTATCGATGCAGGTGTTGAAGATATCCATAGTTTTATTGAACAATCATTAGCTAATAAAATTGGTGATTTAGCTTTCAAAGCTAATACTGGTCGTTCTAGAAATGAACAGGTTTCTACTTCAACGCGTTTGTGGCTGCGAGAGGCTATTGATAGTGTGATTGAT
Source organism: Francisellaceae bacterium (assembly GCA_047632655.1). Lineage (GTDB taxonomy): Bacteria > Pseudomonadota > Gammaproteobacteria > Francisellales > Francisellaceae > CAJXRW01. The sequence continues at coordinate 2,199 of JBLIDR010000283.1, forward strand.
TTAATTAAGCGTTTACAGCAAACATTATGTCAGCAAGCAGAAAAGAATCTAGATACTGTTTTAATTGGCTATACACATTTGCAAAGAGCTCAGCCTATTGTATGGGGTCATTATTTCTTGTCTTTTTTTGAAATGCTACAGCGTGATGTTGAACGTTTTGAACAGGCACGATCTAGGATGAATATTTGTCCTCTTGGATGCGGAGCTCTTGCTGGAAATTCTTGGGGTATTGATCGAGAATTAATGGCTAAACATCTGGGTTTTGACGGTGTCAGTAAAAACAGTTTGGATAGTACTAGTGACCGTGATTTTATTATTGATTTTTTATCTGCTACAAGTACGCTGTCGATGCATTTAAGCCGCTTAGCTGAAGACTTGATTATATACGCAACCACAGAATTTAATATGGTTGAGATGTCAGACTCAGTCACAACTGGTTCATCATTAATGCCGCAAAAGAAAAACCCAGATGCTATGGAATTGATCAGGGGTAAAACAGGTCGGGTATATGGTCATTTAACTTCCATTCTTACCATGACTAAAGGATTGCCTTCGTGTTACAACAAAGATATGCAGGAAGATAAAGAGGCTTTATTTGATGCGGTAGATACGATAACTGATTGTCTGGTTGTTTCAAAAGCTGTTGTTGACACAATATCTATTAAACAAGTGAGACAGGCAGACAGGGGATATATTACAGCAACAGAATTAGCTGATTATCTAGCTAAGAAACAAATCCCTTTTAGAAAGGCGCATCATATGGTAGGCGAGATTGTAGTTTATGCTATTGCAAAAAATAAAAAGCTTACAGAATTGACTATTCAAGAGTTTCAAAAATTTTCACCGATGATTCAAGATGATGTGTATGAAATTCTAAGTATTGAGTCCGCTATAAATGTTAAAAATGTGATAGGCGGAACAGCTGTAGATTCAGTTAAAATGGCTTTGAAGGAGTGTTATGCTAAGTTATAGCCTTGTAGATTGTCATAGTTGTGGTGACGATTACACTAAAGGCTTATAGCATTTGACATAATAATTAATTGTATATATGAAATAGATAGATTAATTAGATTTTTACTTATATCAACACGACTAGATTTGAATTCATTGTATTGATAAAAAAATTAGAAATTAAATATGATATTTAGAAATAAATTATACGGCAGCTTTACCAACTAATTTATGAACTTCTTGGTCAATTAGGTAATTAGCATCAGGCATATTACCAATTAATTTAATCTTATCTTGAATATGTCTGATTAAACCTTCTTCTTCAATTTGCTCACTGATGAACCATTGTAAAAAATTAAAAGTTGCAAGATCAGCTTCTTTAAATGCCAAAGCAGCTAGTTTGTTGATTTCACTAGTTGCTTCAAGTTCTTGAGCATATAACTCGTCAAACATTTCAACAACATTTTTAAAGTTACTTTTAGGGGCTGGTATTTGTGCTACTTCAGCGCAGTTTCCACGATCATTGATATAATCAAAAAGTTTATACATATGCTCTAATTCTTCTTTAGAGTGAGCAGCTAAAAATAAAGAGCATCCTTCTAAGCCTTCATTTGCAGCCCAAGCTGACATTTGTAGATATACATTTGAAGTGTAAAATTCAAAATTTAATTGATCATTTAGTGCTTGTAAAACTTTATTGTCTATCATTATCTTTCACCTTATTTTTTGTAAAACAGTACGGGCTGAAATTCTAATCTGTTTTACAGGCAAACACAAGAATTAGGTTTGATTATTTATTTGTTTCAAATTCAGATAGAATTTTTAGACTTTCTTTATATTTTTTATTTAATTTTTGTATCTCTTCTGCTTTAGTGTTTTTTGCGTAAAGAGAAATAAGTTTCTGTTCTGTTAAATTATTGCAAATTAAATTATTAATTTTAGATAAAGCTAAAACTTCATT
>JBLIDR010000284.1:0-4105 GCA_047632655.1 Francisellaceae bacterium
TCGTATCACCGTGGACTAAAACTATGGACGGTTCAGCTTGCCGTAATACATCTCTTAATCCTAACAATACATTGGATGTTATATCGAACAAGTCCTGATTGGGTTGCATAATATTAAGATCGTAATTAGCCTTGATCTCAAATAGGTCAAGAACCTGGTCTAACATTTCACGGTGTTGGGCTGTTATAGCAACAATACTTATAAAGTCTGGATCTGATTCTAGTGCTTTGATCAAAGGAGCCATTTTAATCGCTTCAGGGCGTGTCCCGAAAACGGATAAAACACGAATGCCCATTACTTTATAACTCCACGTGTATCGATAATGATTTTTTCTTTTAAATCAGCTGATGATAATTTTATGAACGGCTTATGGTCGACAAGTAATAATAAAATGTCGGCTTTTTTAATAGCATCCTCTAAAGAAAAAAGGTCTATTTCCTTATGGCTCTCAATATTTGGCTCACAGGCAATAATCTCTCCAATATTTTCCTGTTTAAGTTGTAGGGCAATTCTAAGTGCTGGTGATTCCCTAAGGTCGTCTACATCAGCTTTGAAAGCCAGTCCCAGGCACGCGATTAGAGGGTTCTTGAATCTAGATGCTTTCTCGATAACTTTTTGTATAACCCAATCGGTTTTGTAATCATTAACTTCACGAGCAGCTCGAATCAATTTAGATGTGTCGGGTGATTTTGATATTATAAACCAGGGGTCGACGGCAATGCAGTGTCCACCTACACCAGGTCCTGGCTGTAAAATATTAACCCTTGGGTGTCTATTTGCAAGGTTGATCAGTTCCCATGGGTTTATACTATGTTCATCGCATATAATGGATATCTCATTTGCAAAAGCAATGTTAACATCACGGAAAGAGTTTTCTGTGAGTTTAGCCATCTCGGCTGTTCTGGCATCTGTTTCTAATATGTCTCCCTTCACAAATTCGCGATAAAAACTAGCAGCCTGCTTGGTAGATTCTTTATTTATTCCGCCCACAATTCTGTCATTAGCAACAAGTTCATGAAGGATCTGACCGGGTAATACCCTCTCTGGACAATGCGCTACAAAGATATCCTTTTCAATGTTATGCCCCTCTGCTTTTAAAATCTTTGCTACTGTTTCATCTGTCGTTCCCGTCGGACTGGTTGACTCTAGTATTATCAGGTTTCCTTTTTTTACATAGGGGGAAATTAACCTGGTCGCCTGTTCAACGTAAGCCAGGTCAGGCTGATGACCTTCTTTAAAAGGGGTGGGAACCGCAATAATAAATACATCAGCTTGCTTTGGCTGGAGTGAAGCTTTGAGCTTCCCTGAATTAACGGCTGATTTGACTAGAATATCTAGATCAGGTTCGACAATATGGACTTTGCCAGAGTTGATCGTGCTAACAATTGACTCTGAAACATCTACGCCCAGTACGTCATATCCTTTAGTGGCAAGTAATGAGGCTGTTGGTAAGCCAATATAGCCTAGCCCTATAACACATATATTTTTTTTGGAAATCATATTGGTATTTTTAAATGTTAATTTATTAGATTTAGATAGAGTGATAAATATTTTTGGTTGCAAACCTGTTCATTGAACATTGTCAGTGCATGTTTCCGTGCCGCTTTACCAAATTCATGCCTTAATTTTTTGTCACAAATAAGTTTTTCTAAAGATTGGGATAATGAAGCGGTATCATTGGGTGGAATTATATACCCCGTTTTCTGATCAATAACTATTTCTTTGTTGCCGCCCACATTACTGACGATACAAGGCAACCCAGATGCTGATGCCTCGATAATGCTCCTGGACAGGCCTTCAGTGGTTGAAAATTGGATGAAAATATCTCCCGATTGTAAGTATTGCTCAGTGTTATTTCGTTGACCTAAAAAACAAATTTTTTCTAAATTATTTTTGCTTAATTCTCTGAGTACACCCATCTCTGGACCATCACCGACTATGGTTAAATCTATATTGTAATGATCAAATAAGCCAATGCAGGTGGTGATAACTTTATCAACCTGCTTTAGCTTCACTAACCTGCCAATGCAAACAACATGGATTGTTGAGGTTTTTATTGCTTTATCAGGCTTATATAATAATGTATTTATTCCGTTATAGATTGTTAGTAGTTTATCTTTTGTGATTTCTTTCGCATAAAAAGCATTCATCTGTTGCGAGACGGTTATTAATTTAGTGCCTAATTTACTCGCTAATTTGATTAACTTAATTCGTATTGGCTTTTCTTCAATCATATAGACGTCGTGAAGTGTCCCTACATGTGGTATGCGAGCAAGGAAAGAGGCGAAAGCACTTCCGGTTATTGGCCCAAATAAATGACTATGCAATAAAGCGATATTATTCTTCTTTAACCATATAGCAAATAGAACACCAAAAATGGGAAGGAATATCGTTTTCTTGAAAAATAGTTTGTAGGGGATAGTAATGTGCTGAATTCCCTTTGCCTTACATTGCTCAATAGTCCATTGGTGACCAAATGTTAGGACCACGGGTGAATACTCAGGCATCTCACCCTTTATTGAAAGGCAAAGGTCAAGCATGACTTGTTCTGCGCCGCCAGGTACGTCTGTTTCAATAAAATGCGCAATTCTTCTATTCTTTTTCATTATCTCTGGGCACGTTATAATAAGGCTGAGAAAAATCTTCGATTAGAGCCAGAGTTGCCATTGTGGAAATTAAATCGTTTTAATTTGTAGTGGTCGCAGTCGGGATGGTTGACTCCCTTCTGTGTGGTACAGGCGCCGTTATAGTGTTTTTTCACTAGCTTTTCAGCTTTTAAACATGTGTCACCGTTAGGGAAACAGAAAATGTCTAAATATTTATGAGTTAAGTCCACTAAATTATTTTTTGAATCAATTATTTCGTTTTCCAATATATTTTGTTCAACCGTATTAGATAGCCTTTGGTGAGTTTGTGTATGGGAGCCAAAATTAATTAGATGTGTATTTTCAATTGATGAAATTTCCTGGTGATTTAAAATTACGCTATTAAATGCTTTACTCAGGAGAAAGTTAAGTTGATAAATATTGTCAATCATATTGTGCATTTCTAGATCAGAGTATTGTTTTGCATTAGATATTATTTGGCCTATGTATACTCTAATACCTGATTTAACATAAATTTTGAAGGTTTAGTGAGGAATAATTTCGCTGTAAGCTTAATTAGGTTTAAACAGTATATGCTTTAGTGATTCTATAAAATTAATCCATTAATCCATTAATCTCATATTGTTATATCAATTGGGTTGCTAAAGCTACTCATTAAACCATCAGTATCAACAGTAGCAACCTGTATTTGATAATCACCAGAAGGGATGCCACTCAATATGAAAATTACTTTAGTAGCGTCATCGATAAATTCATGGTTATAGGTGCTTTTTCCAATTTCCTGATATTGAATATAATAGCCTGCAATTTCACCTATGGGGAGTGGGTTACCATTTTCTCTAGAGGAGGGACCGCTCCAGGAGATTTGGGTACTACCCGTATCAATAATAACGCCGCCATCATTATTGACACTGCCGCCACTGCCACATCCTTGGGTAACAATAAGAGACAGGAGTAATAGAGTTTCGAGAATAGCTTTCCCATAAGAAAAATTATTTATACTAGTGCTCAGGAATAAGATATGCATAGTTCTTTTCGAAATATATTGAAATTTGTAATTGTTAATCTAATAATAACAGACATTTTTTTAATATGTTTAAAAAAGTAAATTCATCTCAACTATTACGAATTTTTTCCGAGTTTCTGAAAGAAACTTTTAAATTTTCTAATAGTTTTTTTCCTAAATATCAAGCAACAGGCATTTAAACGCTATATTAATGGACGAAAACTCTAATTCTTTTAAGGTCACCCTATGGGATGAAGAACTGTTTTTTACTAGTAGGGCTCAGTGGTCTGATTTGATAGTCAGGTCGACAGCTAATCCCCTTTTTATGAGCTGGGAATGGATGACGACCTGGTGGAGTATATTTTCCGATAGCTCAATGCAATTGAAGGTGGTTGTCATTTTGGGTAAAGATGACGAGTTGCTAGCTATTGCTCCAATGTACCTATCTGAGGTTTATATAAAATCATTTTTGAAAGTTGGCAGGCTTCAGTTG
>JBLIDR010000285.1:0-4097 GCA_047632655.1 Francisellaceae bacterium
CCTTATGCACTTTGATGTCCTTACCTTGGGTAGCGCCGGTAATGTATACAACATTTTCAATACTGCAGCCCCAGTATGTATGGTTTTGGGCATTTGACGGGATACCTGCTTTTAATACTTTTGCGGGATTAACGTTGGTTTCATGGGTAATTCAGGCATCACAAAAAAAGATTGATTTCAGTATTTATGCTTTGCCCATTAACAAGGCACTTTTTCTGTTGGCTTTATTATTCAATATGTCTAATTGGTTAGCCACTTATGATGGGGGGGTTGGAGTAGATTTGATATTAGATGTTTTTAATACCACTATGCTGCTTTATTTTACGAGTATTGCCTTGTTCAATAATGAAAGCGCAGTACGCTATCTAACTTATGGTTTTATTTTAACTGCGGTCTACTATGGCTTTGACGCCAACATGGCTTACTTTGAAAATGACTGGACCCGGTTTATCCAAGGGAGACTGGGTGGGCCCGCAAGAGGGGCATACTCTGATAATAATAAATTCGCTATTATGATGGTCACTGGATTTCCATTTTTATTATTAGGTTTTTTTCACTTTAAGAATATCATCATTAAAACATTGCTGGTTCTAGGGATGGTTTGGGTTGTTCATGGCATTTTCCTTACCGGGTCAAGGGGAGCATTATTAGCTATTGGTGCAGCTGTATTTATTTCGACAAGAGTGATTAACCTTAGTGGAGCAAAACGAAAACTTATCAACTTTGCAATTTTAGCTGGTTTTGTGGTAGTTGTAATATACCAAGCAGGCGGTACACTTTCGCGCTCACAAGAAGTTGTGGCTCTAGGAGAAACCGCAGAAAAACCTCTAAATCCACGAATTATGTCATGGAAAGTAGGATTGAAAATAATCTCCGACTACCCTGTATTTGGCGTAGGTGTTTATGGCTTTAGGGTAGCATCTATGTTGGAACATCCCGGTAAGTCGCCGCATGTTGCTCATAACACGTTTCTTACGTTTGCCGCAAACAGTGGCTTACCTTGTGGTTTATTGTACCTTTATACTTTTTGGGCTTGTTTTAAAATGACCAGGCGAATAAATCGAACAGCCCCAAAAAATTCTTTTTTAAAATATTCTGCCAATTCTGCATTTGCAGCTTTAGGTGGATTTTTTGTAGGAGCGTTATTTTTAGACTTAATAATATTTGAGCCATACTATTATTTAATGATGTTAGTTGCAGCGTCTTATTTTCAAGTGGTTTCTTTAGAAAAATCTGCATCAAAAAACGTAGGAATAATTAATAATGTATAACATCACTATGTTTGCCTACAACGAAGAAGACAACATCTCGTCATCCCTTACAAGTGTCCATGCTAATAAAGGAATACAAGTAAACAAAGTATTTTTAATTGCAAATGGCTGCACAGACAACACGATTCAACAGGCCGAACGACTGAAAAAAAAGCTCAATTTTCATGAACTGCAAATAATAGACCTTGAGATTGGTGACAAATGTAATGCATGGAATCATTATATGCATGACTTAGCTGATGATGTTGATTGTCATTTTTTTATCGATGCAGATGTCAATTTTTCTGACCGTTGCTTTCAGAAAATGCATAATAAATTAATGAGTACTACAAATGCCGAAGTAGCCATAGCCGGTTTACCTCTTTCAGGCAGAAATATCGAATATTATCGAAGTTTAGTGATTGAAAGAGCATGTTTTTTTGGCAATTTATACGGTATTCGGCATAACTTTGTTGAACGTATACGAGAAATCAATTTTCATATGCCTATTGGGCTAAATTGGATTGACTCGTTTTTAACAAAAGCGGTGAATACAGACTTACAGTTCTTTAATTACAACTTACCTAACAGGGTTACCTACATTGACAATGTCGGCTACAGCTTTGAGAGTCTCTCGCCATTCAATAAAGCTGATGTGAAATTATATTTCAATCGTATTGCTCGTTACGAGCTAGGTAAATTGCAAGAAAAGCATTTAGATGCGCTTGATGTTGATAAATGGCCAAAAGATATGAAATCTATAAACCAGAAAATTGACAACTATTTTACTCAAGAAACGAAATCACTATCGGTTATTAAACGTTTTTTAGTAAGAAAAAGGCTTAATATATTAACAAGGAAATAAAATGCTTAAGAGCAATAATATAGAACTTTTGCGGAGCATTGGCCCCGACTTTATTGGTATAGGCGCCCAAAGATGTGGTACAAGTTGGTTGTATAACTGTTTACTAGAACATCCTGATATATTTATGCCACAAAAAGAAGTTCACTATTTTGATAAATTGCATAAAACCCATGACATAAATTGGTACTCAGCACTATTTAGCAAAGCGAATAATACACAGACATCAGGAGAGATAACCCCTGATTATATGTACCTTAAGGATTGCATTAAAGAAATCCATAAAAATTACCCTGAAACTAAGCTAATTATAATACTCCGAAACCCCATTGAAAGAAGCTTCTCTGCTTTTAATCTATTTAAATCCCATGGAAGATTTAAGAATATGACTTTTGATGAAGCCTTAAAAGCTGAAGGCTTTTTACTTGAACAAAGCTTATATTATAAACAATTAGAAAACGTGTATCGATATTTTAACAAAGGGCAGGTACTCATTAAGTTTTATGAGGATATTACTGATAAACCATTAGAATTTTACCAAACAGTATGTGAATTTTTACAAATTGATGACAGATTCAAACCTAACTCCCTTAAGATCATCAAAAATAGTTCAGCTTTGTCTTCAAGTCAAAGTAAATTTAACATCCCAGCAATACAGAAAAGAATTGAAGACTCTGTTTTTAAGAAACCATTTCAATTTTTTAAATCAACTAAGCTAGTAAATTATATTAAACGCAAGGTTGCCACCAATAAAAATAAAATAGAGATTGATAGCAGTTCAAGAAACATCATTGTTAACGATATTAAAGAGCTCGAAAAACTATTAGAAATATCCCTTACACATTGGCGAGAATGATTAACACAACATGTCAATAAAGAACTCTTCACAATATCGACATACTCGTTACACTCCTACTTTGAGCATGATTTTTGCTAGAAAACATGTAAGTTATTGACTAAAAAGATTATTAAGAATATGAACAGTGTTAAAAAAGGGCTCTCAAGCTCATTGTTATTAATGGCTGAGTCAATATTAAAGAAGTTGGTTGGGTTAATTAGTACTTTAATCTTAGCCCGAGTTTTAGTACCAGAAGACTTTGGCCTAGTAGCAATAGCCTCGATTGTGATTGGCTTACTAGATGTCTTAGCGCAAACAGGCGCAATGCTGTACTTATTACGAGCTGATAAGGTCACAGACGATATGGTGAATACGTCTTGGACCATAAATGGAATATTAAAAATAAGTTTAACCCTCATTTTAATCGTCAGCACACCCTCTATATCTGAATATTATGGTGATGATAGGCTCAATGCTATTTTATATGTCTTTACGACTATGGTTGTGCTCTCTTGCTTTTCTAATCCCGGCAATATATACCATCGGATAGCTCAAAATTATACCCCCATTATCAAATTAGCCATTTTTGGAAAATTTATTTCTGTCATAGTGGCCATATCAATTGCGCTTATCTACCAAAATTATTGGGCGCTGATTTTAGGTCAATATACGGGGGCAATCATAGGAACGATAGGGAGTTATTTTACTCATCCTCATAGACCTAAGCCCTGTCTGAGTAATGCCAAAGAACAATGGAAGTTTTCAGGGTGGATGCTCCCTCAAGGTATTTTAGGCTATGCAAGAACGCAATTAGACACTTTTTTGGTCAGTTCTATTTTTGGTAAAAGCGAATTGGGCTCTTATCATGTTATGAAATATTTGGCTTTTATACCTAGTGCGCATATTGTGTTGCCAGCCACTCAACCTCTGCTTGTTGAATTATCAAAAGTTAAACACTCTAAAGAATTTTTTAGTAAGCAATTTAATATTAGCTTTATTATCACTATGCTGATTGCCGTCCCAATTAGTATCTTAATGTTTTCCTATTCTGAACTAGTTACACATGTTTTTTTAGGTGATAAATGGCTTAAATATGAGAATATTTTAGCCGCATTTGCCATCTTGATACCCGCATCAGCTATTCTCA